>CAZHSK010000219.1:0-2600 GCA_964535235.1 uncultured Treponema sp.
GGCTCGCTGGCTTGAATATCGAATCCGAGGAATTCATCCAGGGCTTGCTGGATGTCGATGGCGAAAAGCTCAGCGCGAGCTTCGTGTCCATGGGCAATCCGCACTGCGTCGTGCTCTCTGAATCGCCCACTCCGGAACTCGCCAGACGATTAGGCCCTAAGCTGGAAGAGGACCCGCTTTTCCCTCACCGGACCAATGTGCAGTTTCTCAAGGTTCTGGACAGGCATACTATTCAAATCGAAATTTGGGAACGGGGAGCGGGCTATACATTGGCCAGCGGTTCTTCTTCCTGCGCGGCGGCCAGCGTCGCCAAGCGCCTCGGTTTAGTTGAAGGAGAGGTATCTGTGATCATGCCGGGGGGGGAGCTTCTACTGGATCTCTCCGGGGAATCGGTGCGCATGAGGGGACCGGCCATCCAGGTCTACGATGGGCGATTTTCAAACAGCATGGAGAAACTGCTCTCCTCCATGGGGGCGATCGATGCCAGCTAAAAAGGGACAAAACATGATACACGGGACAGGCCTGCTGGAACAAGTCAGGACAATGGAACAATGGATTATCCAGACCAGGAGGGACCTGCATTCTATTCCAGAACCCGGGGACGGCGAATGGAAAACCCAGGAATATATCTGTAAAACCCTGGAGTCCTTGGGAATACCCTATGAGAAAAAACGAACTTCCGTGGTAGGTCTTGTGGAAGGCGCTAGGCCGGGAAGGGTTGTAGCCCTGAGGGCGGACATGGATGCCCTTCCTGTGGAAGAACCCCAAGTCAGAGGCTACAGGTCGCGCAACAAGGGCTATATGCATGCCTGCGGCCATGATGCCCACATGACGGTAGCCCTGGGCGCTGCCCGCTACTTTTCCGAGCATAGGCAGGATTTCGAGGGTGCGTTAAAGTTTCTTTTTCAGCCGGCCGAGGAGACCACCGGCGGTGCCTTGCCCATGATAGCCGACGGCTGCCTGGAAAATCCCCATGTGGATTATGTGATTGGCCTTCATGTCATGCCCGACGTCGCTACGGGAAAAGTCGAGCTGAAGCACGGAGCCCTCAACGGCGCCGCCGACACCCTCATCTTGAAAATTTCAGGTAGGGGGGCCCATGCCGCATACCCCGACACGGGCATAGACGCAGTGTTGATATCCGCCAAGGTGGTGGATGCACTGCATACGGTGGTGTCGCGCAACGTTTCTCCCCTTGACGAGGCTGTGATCACAATCGGCACTATCAATGGCGGCCAACGCAACAATATTATCGCCGAAGAAGTGACGATGACCGGTACTATTAGGACTACCAGCCCTAAGATAAGAAATGAGATCGCCCAACGCGTAAGAGCAATTGTTGAAGGCATTCCAGCCGCGTTGGGAGGCAAGGGAGAGGTTGAAATAAGGCCGGGATATTCAGCCCTGATCAATCACAATCAAGTGGTCGATCTTATTGAAAAAGAAGCCAAGGAGCTTTTAGGCGATTCTGCGGTGTTGTGGAAGGAAAAGCCAAGCCTGGGCGTGGAGGATTTTGGATTCTTTCTTAGGGAAAGGCCAGGAGCCTTTTATCACTTGGGCTGCGGTAATAAAGACAAAGGCATACAGGCTCCCCTTCATTCGAGCGCCTTTGATATCGATGAAGACTGCCTCGCGTTGGGCGTTGCCTTGCAGATACGCGCAGCTTCGAGGCTGCTCAAGGAGGGTTGCTGAATGGAAATAAGCGAGTTCAATGCCCAAACCTCCGTTCGATTCAGCCACTTGTTCTTCGATGGATCCGACACTGTGGATTTAGCCGAACAGTATGGTACCCCTCTGTATGTCGTTTCCGAGACCGCGGTGAGGGAACGCTGCGCCCTTATTAAAAGACATTTTCTTGACAAGTATCCGGCAACCAGGGCCGTCTATGCCTCCAAGGCTTTTCAGACTCTGGATATGTGCAGGATTGTGGCCCAGGAAGGATTAGGCCTGGATGTGGTGTCCGGAGGAGAGCTGTTTGCGGCGCTGAAGGCCAATGTGGATCCTGAAACAATAGTCTTCCATGGCAATGCTAAAACATTGGCGGAACTGGAATACGCGATTGGCAGCGATGTGGGCAGAATAATCGCCGACAACCTGAGGGAAATCAATGATGTGGAGAGGATAGCCGCCAGGCTGGGCAAGAAGGTCAAGCTTCTCTATCGCATAACGCCGGGCGTGGATAGCCATACCCACAGGTTCATATCCACAGGAAGTCTGGATTCCAAGTTTGGGATACCCTTGGATGCGTCGGTCCGGGCTGATTACATCAGGGCCGCGCTCAACTCGCCCCATATAGATTTCAGAGGTTTCCATTTTCATATAGGTTCCCAGATACGGGATAACTTTTCCCATTTGGCTGCCCTGGGTGTAGCCCTCAAGCTCATGGCCGATATGCGCAGCGATTTCGATTTCAAGGCCACGGAACTCAATGTGGGGGGAGGCTTCGGCATCCGCTACCTGCCCGGGGATCCGGAGATGGAACTCGGCTATTTCATAGACCCCATGATGCAGCTAATCCGGCTGGAGACAGAAAAAGCCGGACTGCCCATGCCTATGGTTACCATAGAGCCGGGGCGCTGGATAATCGGCGAGGCGGGGAT
>CAZHSK010000220.1:0-2584 GCA_964535235.1 uncultured Treponema sp.
AATGCCATGAGCTGAGTTCCAGCCTTGGCGGGCGGGGCTGAAATGAATAGCGCATCAGGAGGAAAATGATGAAAAGAAGGAACATGTTTGTGATGTTTGTGCTGGTCGCCATGGTTATGTCGATGGCTCTGTCCTGTGCAACCAAGGCACCCCTTCGCAAGGGTGAAGTGCTTCTGGAGGACAAGGGCACGGCCTATGGCGTGAAGACTCCGCGCTGGGTGGAAACCGCCATAATCGGTGGAGCCAAGGACGTGGAGAAAATGTCCGATTACAAGGACTATGTGGTGTTCATCGCCCAGTTTGAGGCCCAGAATCTCCAGAGCGCCCAGCTTTTAGCCGAGAGGATGCAGGCCCAGACCGAACTGGCTTCATATTTGTCCACCAGGGTTAAGGATGCCTTCAAGGGCGCCAATGTGGCCGACGCAGATTCCAAGAATTTCGGCGTGTATGGCGAGCGTTTTGTGGCTTCCGTATCGGAAGCCCAGTACTCCGGCTTCAGGAAAGACACAGACTGGTGGGTAAAGGTGCAGACCTTCAATGCCGAAAACAAGCCCGACAAGCAGGTATACAGGGTAATCCAGCTCTGGACTATTTCCAAGGAAATGCTTCAGAAGCAGTTCGACATGATGCTCAAGCAGGTTGAGGCCTCCGAGCCCCCCACCCCCGAAACCAAGCGGGCGATGGACCTGGTGCAGAACACCGTCGCCAAGGATTTCTTCGACGGCAAATAAGCTGCCCAGTCTGAGGTGAGTGTCCCGGGAGCGGGCGTGAGCCTGCGCGATCCGCGCAAGCCCACGCCCGGCCTTGGGGCTCGGTTTCGCTGCCCTTTCGAGGAGATATGAAAAAATGAAACACCGCCCCCCTCTAGTGTCGCTTTCCCTTCTGCTTATTCTGCTCGCATCCTGTGCCACGAGCCCCAAGGTACCCCAGTGGGTGCTTTCTCCCCCTTCGCCCGACGGTACCTCTACATATTTCAGCGGCTCGGCCACCGCCGCGGATGATGCGACGGCGATAGGAGATGCCACGGACAGGCTTATCGCGGGCATCATGCAGTATATAGGCGTAGACGTTAAAGTGAGTACCAGCGCCACCGCCAGAGCCTCCCTGGATTCCTATTCGGCCGATCTGCGGCAGACCGTGCAGACTGAGTCCAGCAATAGGATGGCAGGCTTCAAGGTTACCCAAAAGTACATAGCCAGGGATAAAAAGACCGGTAGCGTCACCGCCCATATTCTCGCCGCCTATCAGACTGCGGAACTGGAGAAGGAGAAGGCCCGTATCGCAGCCCTCTTCAAGGAAAGGGCCGATGCGGTGGCCAAACCCGAGGCTGAGGGTGATGCCCTAGCCTCTGAGGGCAGGGCCGCCGAAGCGGTGAACAAATATATCGAAGCCATGGCGGCGGCCTCGGGGGCCGAGGTAGAGAACGCGGGCATCAAGCTGGAGCGCAACGCCAACAAGGCAAGGGCCCAGCTAGCCTCGATAAGTTTTTTGATCGGTGACGGAAAATCCCTTCAGGGTTCATTAGGTAAAGCCTTCGGGCAGGCGCTGCCCGTGAGGGTGTTGAGGGAGTCGCCCGCCGGCCGTCAGGGCTTGCCGGGGGCATCCCTTCAGGTGAGTTATTCCCGAAAATTGCCCAACGGACAACTGGGCAGCAAGAGTCAATCGCTGATCACCGATGCGTCGGGCTACGCTTTCCTGGAACTGCCTCCCCCCGATTTCGTGGGCAGGGGCAGGGTATTCGTGCAGCTGGATCTATCCTCCTCCCTCGAGCTTCTGGACAAGGTGGGACCAGGATACCAGGCTGTGGTCGCTTCGCTGGAAGACGAGATCAGGACGAAGTATGCCGAATTACCCTATATCGTGGCATCGGGCGCATCCCAGGTGCCCTTGGCCGTCTTTGTCGTCGATAAGGATGAGCAGGGGAGGAGCCTGATCCCCTCGGCATTCCAGGCTGGGTTTGTGGACGCCTTGGTCAAGGAAGGTTTTTCGGTAAGAACCTTGTCGCTGGATCCCGCTCTTTTGCAGGGGCCGCAGGAATTCCTCATAGCCCAGGTGAGGGCGCAGAACCCCGGGGGAGCTCCCCTGCGCTTCGCCTATGGCAGCGCCGCCATCAGCGCCGTGCGCAAGGAATCGACTATCTTCATAGCCCAGGCGGGGGCGACGATCACCATTGTGGATCTGGCGACGGGTTCTACCCTGTATTCCTCCGATAAGGCGAGGCAGGCTTTGGGAAACGACGAAGCCAATGCAAGGAAAAATGCCCTGAGGGAGCTGGGCGCCCAGGTGTTCGCGAAGGACATTCTCTCCTCGCTGCCCTGACAGAGCTGGGCGCCCAGGTGTTCGCGAAGGACATTCTCTCCTCGCTGCCCTGACGGAGCTAATCAGAGCTTGAAGGTGAATCCGGCTCCTATCATGGTTCCCGAATAACCCTCGTTTCCAAAAAGATCCGTAATGGCTATCCAATTCTCATAACCTAAGTCGACAAATACCCTGGAGTTCCGGCCCAGCAGGTAGGCTACCCTGATGGCGGCCTGGATTCCCACGTGGGAGAGGAAATCCGTGTCGGTGGAGACGATAGGTGTGG
>CAZHSK010000221.1:0-2566 GCA_964535235.1 uncultured Treponema sp.
GGCGATCGCCTGCCTGGGCTTAGATGAAACAGCAATGAATGGCTTCCCCCTTCGGGGTTTATCCCTCTCGCTCTCCATTCCCTTCATCACGCGCAACTCAGTCCACCGAGCCGCTCAAGATCTCCGCCGCTGTCTCGGGGTCCTTTTCGGAATTGGCGATGCCGGACTTGAGGGTGATTATTTCTCTGGGCACCACTGAGAACGAGGCTGGTAGCAGGGTGTTCCGGTTAGCCGGGTACATCCACTGGGTTTCGGGCAGGAGGGCCTGGGCTTCCTCGGAGATAAGGAAATCCAGGAATTTTTCCGCATCTTTCTTTCTCCCTGAAGCCGATAGCATGCCCGCCAGCTCTATCTGGGCGGCATGACCATGGGAGAATACCAGGGTCTTATAGCGCTCACTTTTCTCATAAGCCATGTGATAGGCCGGGCTCGTGCTGTAGCTCAGTACGAGGGGAGCTTCTCCCTTTGTGAAAATGCCATAGCCAGTATCCCAGCCTGGGGTCATGGCAAGCACCGAGGGCCGTAGGCGGCGCCAGTAATCCTGCCATGCTTCCTTGTAGACAGCCTGGGTCCAGGCTAGGAATCCAAGGCCCGGGGTGGAACTGCGGGGGTCCATGATGATGAGCCTTTTGGCATAAAAGGAATCGGTAAGGTCCTCCAGGCTCGTAGGCGCCCTCACCCCCGATTCCGAGTCCCATATTATGGCAAAATCACCATAGTCATAGGGCACCAAACGGGAAGAAGCATCGATGAGGAGCTTGGAATCCAGGTTAGCCTGATTTTCCAGCTTTACAGGGGCGAAGAGGCCGCCCTCCAGGGCTTTGGCGGCTGAATTATTGTCCAGGCCTACCACCAGGTCAGCGTCGGCCTTCTTGCCAGCCTGAAGAAGGGCTGCCATAAGCGCACCCCCATCGCCTTTGGAAATGAATTCCACCTTGAGACCATACTTCTCTTCGAAGAGCTTCGACAGAGCGGGGCCAGGGCCCCATTCGGATATAAAGGAATCGTAGGTCCATACAATAAGACTGGATGATTTTTTTGGGGCGCAGGATAAGAGGATCAGGAATATCAAAATGAGGGGCAGGCCTAAAACCGCAAAGAAAAAACGCTTTGAACGCACAGCGGTCTGCGCATTGTCACAAATGGGGAACTTCATATACTCCCTCCGCCGGTATTAACCGGATCAGGTTCATCGGGTATTTTCTCAGATGTTGGATTCCTCGACGAAGAATCCAGCAACACCCCGGTGTTTACTACATAAACCTATGGGTTAGGCAGTCTTCTTGCCAAACTCCACTATGCACGGAATCTTTCCCTCTACCACATCCTTATTTATGAGAACCTTGGCCGCATGGTCCTGGCTGGGCAGGTCGAACATGATGTCGGTCATCATGGCTTCCACGATGGATCGCAAGCCTCTTGCTCCGGTTTTCTGAGCTATCGCCTTGTCGGCTATGGCGTCCACGGCCTCGTTTTCAAAGACTAGATCGATATTATCCAGCTTCAGCGAAGCCTGATACTGGCGCAAGACCGAATTTTTGGGCTCGGTGATTATCCGCTTGAGTTCATCTCTGCAGAGGTCGTCCAGGGGCACATGGATGGGGAGGCGGCCAATGAATTCGGGGATCATGCCGAAACGTATAAGATCGTCGGGATGCAGTTGGGAAAAAATTTCGGAAAGCTTCTTGTCGCCTTTTTGGCGGATATCGGCGCCGAAGCCCAGGGCATGATTGGATACCCTGGATTCGATTATCTTGTCCAAACCCACAAAGGCGCCACCGCAGATAAACAGAATGTTGGTGGTGTCTATCTTGAGATATTCCTGGTTAGGGTGCTTGCGCCCACCCTGGGGAGGTACATTCGCAATGGTGCCTTCTATTATTTTAAGAAGAGCCTGTTGGACTCCCTCGCCCGACACATCCCGAGTGATGGAGGGGTTTTCGCTTTTTCGGGATATCTTGTCGATTTCGTCGATGTAGACTATACCGCGTTCGGCGGCTTCTATATTGCCTCCCGCGGCCTGGATGAGTTTTAAAAGGATATTCTCCACATCTTCGCCCACATAGCCCGCTTCCGTAAGCGTCGTGGCATCGGCGATGGCAAAGGGAACTTTGAGCTTTTTTGCTAGGGTTTTAGCCAGAAGGGTTTTTCCCGTCCCTGTGGGGCCTATGAGGAGGACATTGGATTTTTCAATCTCCACTTCGGCGTTCGGATCTGTCCTGTGCTTTATTCGCTTGTAATGGTTGTACACTGCCACCGAAAGGACACGTTTAGCCTTCTCCTGTCCGATGACATAGGAGTCCAGGTACTCCTTGATGGCATGGGGCTTGGGCACCTCCTGAAGAAAGGTGGATGACACCTTCTGTTCTTCTTCCTGAAGGATTTGACCGCAGACACGTATGCACTCGTCGCAGATATTTACACCGGGACCGGCTATTATCTTCTTCGCGAAGGCGCTGCTCTTGCCGCAGAAGGAGCAGAAGGCCTCGGGATCCAGTTCCTCAGGCTTTCGCGTCTTGGCCATGTTTCCTGGTCTCCATCAATTTGTCAGCAAGTCCATATTCCA
>CAZHSK010000222.1:0-2531 GCA_964535235.1 uncultured Treponema sp.
CCACCCGATTGTCGGCTCTCATCAGGTCGAGCTTTCTTCCTTCGGCGGCGCAGTGGAAATAAAGCTCTAGAGCTCCAGGCCGACCGGTATTCCCGTTTTCCCAGCGATAGCCATAATTGAGGGGTACTATGTAGGGAGCCGTGGCGGTGGCGAAGGCTATCCTGCACACATCCGACTGCTCGAGAATCTCCAACATGCCTGGCTTGTCGCTTATTTCCCTGTCTTTTCTTCTCAATTACACATGCTCCTTAGTACCGCTTCCAAGCCCGTCGCATCGAGGACCAGAGGCACAGGATAGGGCGTGCCATGGGCTTCCTTGAGGGCAGCGGCCGCGATGCCGGGTATATCCTCGCGTTTGAGGAACTCGGCCTTGGTCGGTATGCCCAGGTCCCAGTTCAAGTCCCGCAAGGCCTCCACGAAGGCTGCGGCTTGGGCATCTATATCTTCCTCCGGCCCGGGGGGGCTCCGCAGGCCCGCAGCGGAGGCAAGGGTCGCCAGCCTTTCGGGGCAAACCTCGCGGTAGAGATCGATAAAATACGGCAGGACTATGGCGTTAGCCAAGCCGTGGGGCAGGTGGTAGCGCTCGCCGAAGCGGTGGGCAACAGCATGGACATAGCCTACGAAGCCCCGAGTGAAGGCCCGGCCGGCCAGGTGAGAGGCTCTGAGCATGGCTTCCCGGGCTTCGATATCGTCACCATGCGCATAGGCCCTGCGAAGATTGGCGAATACCAGGCGCGTGGCCTCCAGGGCCTGCATGTCCACATCGGAATAATGGAGTGTGTTAGTGTACGCCTCCACCGCATGAGTGAGGGCATCTATGCCCGTGCCCGCAGTCATTCCGGGGGGTAAACCCAGGGTGAGGGTGGGATCCAGAATCGCCGTATCCGGAGGCAGCCGGGGATCCAGGACTGTGGTCTTCCTGTGGGAAGCGGCATCGGTTATCACCGCAGCGGCAGTTGCCTCGCTGCCCGTACCCGCTGTAGTTGGCACGCAGATAAAGGGAAGGCCGGAATTTCTGCAGGGCAGGAGTCCCTTGAAGGCGGTGACGGGCTTTTTATGGGTGGCGGCCATGCGGATAATCTTGGCCGCGTCGATTACAGAGCCTCCCCCCAGGGCTATCACCGAATCGCAGCCATTGTCTTTGAGCACCGCGAGGCCGCGCTCGCAGATTTCATAACTGGGATCGGGGAGGACTCCGTCGTAGATAGCAAAGGGTATGGATGCCTCGGAGAGCACGGTGGTGAGCCTGGACACAAGGCCGGCCTTGATGAGGCTGGCGTCGCTGACAATCAGGGGTTTGGAGGCTTTGTGCAGTTCCAGTTCCGAGGGCAGGAGCTTGAGGCTCCCCTTGCCGGTGAGAAGGGTGGGAACCTTCTGCTTAAGGATGGTCAGCCCCCGGGCGGCTATGTTGAACCAGAGTTTCTTGGCACCATGGCGCTTTGGCATGATTCGATGATATACGGCCGCACTTAGTGGTGCAAGCGCTAAAACCTGCCGCCAAAATCCGCTGGGTCAAACCTTTATGGAAACCCACCTGCCCTTTCTATAGCGTATAAGGATCAGGAAAAAGCGGAAAATCTGGTCGATTACCAGAGCGCTCCACGCCCCGTACAGGCCCATCTGCAGCATCTGGGTGAACGCGTAGGAAAACAGAGGCCTGATTCCCAAGATTCCCACAGCCAGTGTTATGGCGGGAAACAGGGAATCGCCGGCGCCCCTCAGCGCTCCCGCGTAAATTTGGAAGGAAGACTGGAAGGGCTGGATCAGGGCTGCGAAGATCATGACCCCGGCACCGAGAATGAGTATCTCGGGGTCATCGGAAAATAGAAGTACCAGGGGCTTGCGAAATAAGAACATGAGGATGCCCATGAGTGTAGAAATGAGGGCTCCCGCCTTCTGACAAGCCTCTGAATGCCGCCGCGCATCTTCGGGGCTGCCTCTGCCCAGAGCCTGGCCCGTGAGGCTGGTGGCGGCAATGCCGAAGGCCTGCCCGTTTACGAAAGAAAGGTTGAGGATGGTCAGGGCAATCTGATGCGCGGCGAAGGTTGTGGTGCCCAAGGAGGTTATGGTGATCGTATAAAGAATTAAGCCTACCCTCAGTACGAACTGCTCCACCGCAGAGGGAAGGCCGATTTTAAATATTCTGCCGAGCATAGGGAAATCGGGCATGCAATTGCGTCTGTTGAAGTGGAGCTCTATAAACTCCGAAGCCGCCTTGCCCGGCTTTCTGAAGGGTTTGCCTAGTATGGCCCAGAGGGCCATGACGCAGGCCACCGAATTACCGATTACCGTGGCCAGGGCGGCTCCCTGAACTTCCAGGCGAGGAAATCCGAATTTTCCGTAGATGAGGAGATAGTTGAACACAATGTTGACCAGGTTGGCGGTCAGATTGTATTTCATCGCCAGCTTGGTATCCCCCACGCCCCGCAGAAGGGCCGATATGGAGATAGGCAGGGCAGAGGGCAAGAAGCCCAGCATCAGGATGCGAAAATAGGCGCTCGCTTCGCCTGTGATATCGGGACCCGCCCCCA
>CAZHSK010000223.1:0-2510 GCA_964535235.1 uncultured Treponema sp.
CTATAAAAAGTATGGCCTTTTCTTTTTTGAGAAGAGTGTCCACCACTTTCTTGACCCTTTCCTCGAAATCTCCCCTGAACTTGGTGCCCGCCAGGAGCGAGCCCATATCCAAGCTGTAGATAGTATAATCCCTCAGCAGGGGAGGCACCTTACCGGCGACTATGCGCTGGGCTAGACCCTCGGTGATGGCGGTTTTGCCCACTCCCGCTTCGCCGACATGTATAGGATTGTTCTTGAGGCGGCGGCAGAGCACCTGGACTGTGCGCTCAATCTCGGCCTCGCGGCCGATTACCGGCTCTAGTTTGCCTGAAGCGGCCATGGCGGTAAGATCGGTGGCAAACCTCTCCAGAGGGCCTGGCTTTAGGCCGCGCTTGTCCTTGCCTTCCAGGTCAGGACGCCCTTCGGAATCCTCCAGAACACTCGAATCCTCGCCATCCGATTCTCCAATACCGTGGGATAGAACTTCTAGAAGCTGAAGCCGTTTAATGCCCAGCTTGCGCATGTAGTAGCCGGCATAGGTTCTTTCCTCATCGTAAAGGGAGACAATGAGATCGGATATCTCCACTTCTTCCTTGCCCGAAGCTTGGGACTGCATGACGGCACGTTCAATCACCGCCTGGAAACTGGAGGTCTGCACCGGTTCGGAGCTGGAGCGAACAACGGGAACCTTCTGCTCGAAGTAAGCCTCTATGCCTCGCTTGAGCTGTTCCACGTCGGTATCGCAGCCTTCCATAACCTGACGAAGTTTTTCGAATGAAAGGCCCGCATAGAGAATATGCTCCGGAGTAAGATACTCATGATTGCGGAGCTTGGCCTCGTTATAGGCCGCGTTGAAAATGGCCTGTACTTCCTGACTAACCTTCATACCCTATACTTTCTCCATAGTGCACTTGAGGGGAAAACCCATCTGCCGCGCTAGCGCGTGCACCTGATTTATTTTCGTCGCGGCGATGTCGTAGCTGTATTCACCTACGATTCCCTTGCCCTTGCGGTGGACATCCACCATTATCCTGGTCGCTTCCTGAAGAGACTTATGGAAGATTGTCATGAGAATTGACACGACAAACTCCATGGTTGTGAAATCGTCATTCAACAGCAGAACCCTGAACTCTTCAGGCTCCCTGGGCTCCGCCGTCTCTTCGGTCTGGGAAATCACTTCCCCCTGGCTTGATACTGATCCACTCATGCTGTTACTAAAGTATCGACGAATATACTTATAAACAAGACTATCGAAAAGTGCTGATATATTGACACAGAACTGTCTGCTGACGCATTGTCGTGTTCTGACTGCCGTCCCGCGCAGCAGGTCTTGACCTGTCCGGGAGCGGAAAAGGAGCTGTTGAAATGGAAATAGATGTAAACAAACTGCGGCATTCCGCCGCCCATGTTCTGGCCGAGGCGGTGTCACACCTCTACCCCGGCACCCAGTTCGGCATTGGTCCCGCCATCGACGATGGATTTTACTATGACTTTCTCCTGCCAAAACCAATAACTATGGAAGACCTGCCTGCCATAGAAAAGGAAATGCGGCGAATAATCTCTGGCGGCTATGCCTTTACGCGAAAAGAATTAAGCAAGGAAGAGGCGAAGAAGCTCTTCGCAGGCCAAGATTTTAAACTGGAACTCATCGAAGGGCTGGAAGAGGGAAGCATTTCGGTCTACGAGCAAGACGGTTTTGTAGACCTCTGTCGGGGTCCTCACCTGGATACCACCAGACAGATCCGGCCTGACTGTTTCAAGCTCAGGGCTGTCGCGGGCGCCTACTGGCGGGGTGATGAAAAACGCCCCATGCTTACCCGCATCTATGCCTACGCATTCTCTTCCAAGGCCGAACTGGAAGCCCACCTCAAAATGCTGGAAGAGGCCGAAAAGAGGGATCATCGCAAGTTGGGCAAGGAACTGGATCTTTTCTCCACCCACGAGGAAGCCGGCCCCGGCCTTGTGTACTGGCATCCCATGGGAGGACGCTTCAGGGTAGCCCTGGAGAACTGGTGGAGAGACGAGCATTATAAAAACGGCTACGAAATCCTCTTCACCCCCCATATCGGCAAGTCCTGGCTCTGGCAGACCTCGGGCCACTTGGGCTTCTACAAGGCGGGCATGTATTCCCCCATGGAGATCGATGAAGACGATTATTACATCAAACCAATGAACTGCCCCTTCCACATCATGATCTACAACAATGGCGGCCACTCCTACAGGGACCTGCCCCTGCGCTGGGCCGAGCTGGGCACCGTCTACCGCTACGAGCGTTCGGGCACCCTCCATGGCCTGGCCAGGGTGCGAGGATTCACCCAGGACCCCCGAGCAGATCGAGGACGAGATCGCCGAGGTATTGCGCTTCTCGCTCTATATGCATAAAACCCTGGGCTTCAAGGAGATCAAGGCCTACCTGGCCACCAAACCCGCCGGCGACGGCTCTGTGGGCGCCCAGGAAATGTGGGATACCGCCCTTGAGTCCCTCCGCAAGGCGGTGGACAAGGAAGGCTTGGCCTACGAGATGGACGAGG
>CAZHSK010000224.1:0-2485 GCA_964535235.1 uncultured Treponema sp.
GATAAAACTCTCTCGGCACTGATAACGCAAATCAAGGCGATAGCCCTTGTCCATGAGGTCCTGTATGAAACCGAGAGTGCTGCTGGCGTTTCTTCCAAGGTGTATTTTGAGCGATTTACCCGCCTCATGACAGAATCCTATGGAGCCTTGGGCTCCTCACTCCTTATCAAGACCGATATAGAGGATCGCAGCCTGGATGCCAAGCGCATATCATACTTAGCCATAGTCGCGAGTCAGTGGATTTCCGAGATCTACCGGAGGGCGGCAGTCCTGGGAAATCCCGGCATTTTGCGATTCAGTTATTCGGTTTCAAAGGGGGAGGAGATTCTAACCGTATGCGGTGAGGATTCTCTCTTCGGAGCCCAACCGGCACTAGGAGAGACCTTGGGCATGGAAATTGCCCAGGCGCTAGCCCAGCAGCTCGGAGGTAGAGTCCACTCTAAAAAAAAGGATGGCTTTTGCTTTTCACTCATACTCCCAGTGGGTAATTTCTAATTTAAAAGGTCGGGGAACATCTGGCTCTTTTCCCGCGTATTTCTTATAGTAATAGAATGAAAACAAATTACGAGCTAATCATTATTGGAGGCGGAGCCGCGGGTCTGGCCGCCGCCCAATATGGGGCCAGGGCTAACCTCTCTACCCTGGTTATTGAGGAAATGGCGCCGGGGGGCCAGGCGCTTCTCATCGATCAACTTGAAAACTATCCCGGAATCCTGGAACCCGTAGCCGGCTTCGATCTTGCCGAAACCATGAAAACCCAAGCTGAACGTTTTGGAGCTGAATTCATAACCAGTTCTGCTGAAAAGCTGGAAAAAAAGGACGGACAGTTCGTCATACAGATATCCGAGGGAGAATTGAAGGCCGAGGCTGTGATTCTAGCCACTGGAGCCAAGCATCGACACCTTGGGGTGCCGGGGGAGGATACCTTCATTGGCCGTGGAGTTTCCTATTGCGCCACCTGTGATGGGCCATTTTTTAAGGGGAAGCGCATACTCGTAGTTGGCGGAGGGGATGCTGCCTGCGATGAGGCCATGTATCTGGCCAAGCTCTCGGACAAGATTGTGATGATTCATCGCAGGGATCGCTTCAGGGCGCAGAAATCCCTGGCCGATAGGGTTTTGGCCAATCCTGCCATAGAGGTTCGGTTCAACACTGTGGCATTGGAGATCCAGGGGAGCAAAAAGGTGGAATCGGTGCTGCTCAAGAATTTGGTGTCGGGGGATAGCAAGGCCGAAGCCTTTGATGCGGTGTTTGTCTTTGTGGGCTCTGATCCGAACACCGCATTGGTGCCCGACGCGGCCAAGGATGAATCCAATTCAATAATCACCGATGAAAAAATGGCCACGAGCATTCCCGGCCTATTTGCCGCTGGCGATGTTCGGGTGTCTCCTTTCAGGCAGATAGTGACTGCCTGCTCCGATGGGGCTATCGCAGCGCATGCCGCTTCCCAGTATATCGACGAAACAAGAGGCGCCGCCTATCGCTAGACGGCGGTTTTCCGGAGTTATTCTAGCCCTGAGCTTCCTGATGCTCATGTTTGCTCCGGCCGGGCTGCGGGCTCAAAAAATTTCTCCTTCTTCACGTGAGCTTTTCTGGAGTGCGCCGCTGGGTGAGTTTTACCCCGAAGCCCTGAAAGGGATTTGGGCGGAGTCACGGGCTTATGAGATTGTCGCTGCCATGAGTGACGAGGAGCTGCTCTCGCAAATTCTCATGCTGGGCTACCCCGGCACGGAAGCACCCAAGGAGCTTTTGGATTGGATTTCCACCCGAGGACTGGGCGGTGTAAAAATCTTCGGCCGCAATTCGGAAAACACCGAAGTACTTGTACACGCGATCGCCGATTTTCAGCGATCAGCCCTGAGCCAGAAACAGGCGATACCACTTCTGGTGGCTACAGACCAGGAGGGGGGCTGGATACGCCACGTTAAGGGGAGGAGTTCCGAATCACCGGGCAATATGGCCATCGGGGCCACGGCATCGAGCAGGGATGCCTACCTCTCCGGATATTACATCGGGAGGGAGATGAGGAATTTGGGCATCAGCATGAACTTTGCCCCTGATATCGACCTGGCTACAGTGCCCGAAAGTTCCATTATAGGCCCAAGAGCCTTTTCCGATGATCCAGCCCTTGTATCCCGATTAGGGCTCGCCTGGGCTCGAGGCTCGCTGGATGCAGGCGTGATCCCAACGGCCAAACATTTCCCCGGTCATGGTGCCACGCCTCTTGATTCCCATGGAATACTGCCTCGCATCGAGATAGACAGGACTAATTTCATAAAAAGGGAACTGGCACCCTTCCTTTCAATCGCCAGGGCGGGCTTTCCGGCTATCATGAGCGGACATCTGGCCTTCCCGAAAATTTCGGGCGATGTGCCGGCATCACTATCTCCTGAGATGATTGAAGGCTATCTCAGGAATTTTTTGGGTTTTAAGGGACTGGTGATCACCGACGATCTTTACATGGCCGGAGCGCTTGGAGAGGAGG
>CAZHSK010000225.1:0-2480 GCA_964535235.1 uncultured Treponema sp.
CAGTAATGCCCAGGGGGCCGGGCACTTCGATTGTGGCGGACTTATCCAAGGGTTGTACCCATTCATCGCCTTGTCCGCTTATGTGGGCTATGAGTTTGCCTTTGCTGTCGCTATACACCAGGCTGACCGAAAGCAGGACAAGGCTCAATCCAATAGCCGCGATCAGGATATCGAGTATTTTAAAACGTGGGAAAAATTTCATTGTCTACCACCAGGCTTAGGTGAAGGCTGGCGATCAGTTGCAGCAGTCGTCTGAACACCCGTCTCCGCATTCGTCTCCACAGCCGCACTCATCGCCGCAGCCGCAATCGCCCCCGCAGCCGCCGCAGCCTCCGGCATGGACATGGCCGTGATGGAGTTCCTCTTCGGACGCATCGCGGACATCGACTATCTTCACGTCGAAATGGAGGGTTTCTCCCGCTAAGGGGTGGTTCGCGTCTATGGTAACCTCATCTCCAGCAATTTCTACGACGGTGACTACCTGGGATCCGCCCTCGCCACGGGCCTCGAACTGCATGCCTGGCGATATCTCGGCGTTGGGTCCGAATTCTTCTTTTTTAACCTTGAACACCAAGGCTTCATCCCGTACGCCGTAGCCATCGCTGGCTGGAATTATGCAATTTACCGTATCGCCTGAGGTTTTGCCCTCGAGTTCCTTTTCGAGCCCGGGGATAATGTTGGCGTTGCCGTGCAGATAGACAAGAGGCTCTCCGCCATCCGACGAATCTATGAGTTTCCCTGCCGCGTCACGGAGGCTATAGTCAATGGTGACAACTTTATCTTTCTGGATATTCATGTAGTGTCCTTTCGGGCTTGATTCCCGGGTTCGTCGCGGCTTCAAGCCCGCGGAACTAGTCTCAGATTTACTCATTACTATAATCAAATAATGGCCTTGGAGGCAATCACCCGGACTCCGGTTGAAGCGCGACCGTGGGAAAGGCTATCATATACAAAAGCCCGGAGGTGACCATGACTGCAGCCAAAGCCTTGATTCTTGGCCTCATACAAGGGATTGCCGAATTCCTGCCCATCTCTTCCAGTGGCCACTTGGCAATATTTAAAGATATTCTAGGTCTCGAGGAGATCCCTCTGTTATTCGATGTGATACTCCACCTCGCCACACTTTTGGCAGTAGTGATTGTACTCAGAAAAAGAATAATCGCGATCCTGATAGCGCTTTGGGACTTTCTTACCCATGGTGCTCCGAACTCGTCCCGAGCCGCTTCCGAGGTTAAAAAACCTGCGGACAGTAAAAAAGAGCTCGCCGAAGCTCAGTCTCGGGCTCAAAACCTGGGATATATTCTTCCTATCCTTGTAGCGACAGTGGTTACAGGGATTCTGGGGTACGGGATTCAAAAATTCATTCCCATGGGCGGCACGAGAGCCGTCGCGACTCGACTGCTCTTCACTGCGATTATTCTAGGAGTGACAGCAATCATGAGACCGGGCACACGCGGTCCCGATGCTATAGGGTGGAAGCGGGGGGCATTTATTGGTTTTGCCCAGGGAATTGGCGTTTTCTCAGGGATAAGCAGATCGGGAATCACCATATCTGCCGGTCTTTTCTCGGGTTTAAACCGGGAAACAGCCGGCGAGTTATCCTTTCTTCTCTCTATTCCCGCAATATTGGGGGCTTTTCTGCTCACCGTCAAAGATGCTGGTGCAATGATGGGGGCAGTATCCTACTCCCATCTGGCGCTCTCGGCCTTGGCTGCTCTGATTTCAGGGATATTATCACTCAAGATTCTCTTAAAGATTATAAAGAGCGGCAAACTGTTTTGGTTCGCTCCCTACTTGGTTATTGTGGGAATTCTAGGCCTGATCCTGGGCTAATGATAAGTATTCCATGAAAGAGGGCTTTACAGCCCATTTGTCTGAACTGAGTTTCCATTTCTGCCGATAATCGAAAATAGCCTCGAATGAAAGCCCAAAGGCTTTATTTTGGGGCGATTATGGAGCGTTCATGCCGAGATTTCCTGCAGCAAATAGCGAAGACGATGAGGATGACGAGGTTAAGTCTTCACAAGCCAATTCCCGTGAAGGGGTCCCCAAGGTGAGTGTTGTCAGGGCGACTAGGCCCAAGAAGACTCAGAAGGCTGCGCTAAAAGAAGGGAAGGCTATCGCTTCCTTTTTTTCAACCTTAGATGGCAGAATATTTCTATTTTTCTTTGTCATTTCCATTTATCTCCTCCTCTCCCTCTCTCTCTCACCGCTTTGGACAAAGGGCTGGAAATGGGTCGTAGGTCCTGGGCAATTCCTGAATGGGGCTTTTTCCTGGGCGGCGTATTACATTCCAATCGCAGGACTTTTAGCGGCAATTTTAGCTATGTTCCCCAAGTTTCTTCCCCGCTGCACTTACCTTCTCGCTTCTTCAGTTTTCCCATTTTTAGCTGTGGCTGCATTCGCCAAGATCACGACCGAGCCAGGGGCTTTTTTTGAAAACCACCCTGTGTTCGCCGCAGTGGGACTCTCTTCGCTTT
>CAZHSK010000226.1:0-2470 GCA_964535235.1 uncultured Treponema sp.
ACACTTCCCAGCCCACCGCCGCCACCATCTCATCCACCCGCTCCTGGCTCCAGAACTCTATTTGCTCCTGCGCAGCCCGGGCGCGCGCTATCAAACTATCCATCAACTCGGACATTTATTTTTTCTCCTGGGCCGCTTTTTGCGCTTGGTATTTTTCGGGCGTCAGCGTTCTGTAGTAGCTTCCGCACAGATGCTTGGGATTGATCGCGTCCCTCACCTTGTACTGATACACCGTCACCAGGGGCTGGGCCAGTTTTACATACATCGCGTCGTGCTCTTCCTGGGTGAATCCGAAACCGTCGGGGCGCCGCAGATCTTGGTTCCAGTGGCCCATGTCCACTCCGAGTCCCTTTTCCGTCATCCAGCGCTGCGTGTCGTTGAAGAAATCGGCGGTTCCCTTGATAGAAGCCTTGTCGTAGGCATCGAAGTTGACGAAGAATTCCCAGCCGGTAACGCCGCCGCCGCCGACAATGCTGATGGAACCCATGTCAGAGTCGCCTCCTGTGGCGGCGATGTAGGGGGTTTCCAGTTCCCACTTGCGCTTTAAGGCCGACGCTTCTTCCATGAGCTTTGTGCTGACAAAGAGGTTGCCAGAGAGTCCGAAGTTGCCTTCGTAGGCGCCGCACATTACGTAGTTGAGATTCTTGTGGCCCAGGCGGATGAGGTAAAGCAGGACATAGTTCATCATCTCCTTGTCCATCATGAACTGGTTCTTCCACCCGCCCGAAAGTTCCAGAGCCTTGTCCAGGGCCGCTTCCTTGTATTCCATGTCGCGCTGTGAAGTTCCGGCCAGGATGACCTGGATCTCAATCTTCATGTCCTCGTTGGCCTTCTGGATCTCTGGATCCGCCAGTAATTCGGGCAGATCGCCCAGCTGGCCGTCGGGATTGGTGATGATCTTGAGCATGGCGGTCTTGAGGTTGCGGCCGAACATGTTGAACTGCCTGTGCCCTAAGAAGAGGACATCGTTTTCGTGGAGGAGGGCGACGCCCTTGGCATAACCTTCCCAGGTCTTGAAGCAGAGTGTGTAAGCCTTGAAGTTGTCCGGGAGATCTGCCTTGTAGGCGGGAACGGTTCCGTATGTGGGTATGCCCGCGGGGCCTGGCCAGGGATGGAGCCGTATGGCCATCTTCGTGCAGACGCCAAGAGAACCCGTGCTGCCCTGGAATCCTCTAAGAATGCCGCGGGTACTGGGGCCGGGGCCTTCGCCGCAGAACCAGCCTGCGCCTGCGCCCAGAGAGCCCGTGCGCAGCACTTCGCCGTTGGGAAGAACCCACTCGGCGCCCAGCATATTTTCGCTGGCGCAACCCATGGAGATGGAGGTGGGGCCAAAGCCTACCCAGCCCGATGTGGAGGCTAGGGGAGACGATGAGCAGCCGACGCCGGGGACGTTGAGAGTGAGACCTACTTTCATGGCCTCGGCCTGGACGACTGCGCCAATGGCGTAGGGCTCCACCACGGCGAACATGTTCCTGTCGTCGATCTCGATGCTCCGCATCCTGCGCATATCCAGCTGGATGGCATAATCGGTGTCGATAAAGCCCATCGCCGACCAGAAGGTGGAGGAAGCCTTGAACTTGATGTTGTATTTATTGCAGATCCGCACGATTTTCTGAACCTCAGCCGTGGTGGCCGGCAAAAGGACGGCCTGAGGCAGGGGGGTCTTGTGATCGTAAGGACCATAATGGGCGGATGACTGCGAGGCTATGCAGCGATAGGTTTCGAGGACGCCCTTGTCCTGGGAGATATTCTTTGCGCCCACGATAGTTTCGAGGGCTTGGTATATATCCTTTGAGAGTGCCATGTGCATCCTTCCTTACAAAGCCATTTCTACGAGCTCGATAATATCGAGCACCCGGATTGTTTTTCCGTTTTCGTCCTTGACGTCCCGGAAGTTAGACTCGCACCAGGGACAGGCGGTGACTAAAGCCTGGGCACCCGTGGCGTTGGCCTCGGTGACTCGTTCCGAAGCGGTCGCCGTGGAGAATTCAGGATAAGTCTCGTTGCAGAGTCCTCCCGCGCCGCAGCACCAGGAATACTCCCGTATCCTCTCCATCTCGGTCAGCTTCAGGCCAGGAATCGCGCGGATCAAATCCCTGGGCGCGTCGTAGATCCCGTAGGCGCCGTTGAAACGGGGACGCTTGGGCTCCCAGGTATGGACCTGGTTGAAGATTTTCTTTTCCTTCCCTTCCCAGGCGACGAAAGGCTCGCCCAGCCTGCCCAGATGGCAGGGGTCGTGGTAGGTAACCTCGAGATCGAGCTTTTTCGTGAAGGAAAGCTTTCCCTCTTTTACCAGCCTGGCCATGTACTCGACCACGTGGAGGATTTCCACCGAAAGTCCGAGCTTGGGATACTGCCGCTTCAGGGCGTGGTAGCAATCCGAGCAGGGAGTCACGATGGTCTTCACGCCGGCAGTCTGGAAAGCCTTGATGTTGGACAAGGCCGCGATCTCGAACTCGGCCTTGAATCC
>CAZHSK010000227.1:0-1141 GCA_964535235.1 uncultured Treponema sp.
ACGCCCATCTCAAGAATTTCGGTATTCTCTATTCCCCCGACAGGGAAGACCGCTATCTGGCGCCCTGCTATGATGTGGTGACCACAACGGCTTATGTCGTGAGAGACAAGCCGGCTTTGAGTTTCATGGGGCGCAAATTTTGGCCGGGCAGAAAGCAGTTGGTCGATTTCGGCGTTACGGAGTGTATGCTCGGAAGAAGTGAAGCCGAGGCTTTCTACGACGAATGCGCTCGGGCCGTTGTAGAGACTGCCAAGGAATTGGAAGCCTATTGCGAAGCCTTGCCAGAATTCGCTCCCATCGGCAAAAAAATGCTCGCTTCCTGGCGAAGCTCGAGGGATGAAGAGCCAAAAAAGGACATAGTCGATGAAATTCTATGAAATAGGGCTATCGATCAGGGAGCGCAGGAAGCTGCGCGGGCTCACCCAGGCCGAACTGGCGGGCAAGGCTGGGATCTCTAGAGTGACTCTGAGCAAGTTGGAGAATGGAAAACTGGCCGGCATCTCCCTGCGCACCGTCCTCAGCACCCTCGATCAGCTGAACCTCGAATTCGCCATGGTAGAACCCGGGGCCTTGCCAACCCTCGAAGAACTCGCCGAAAGGAAAAAGTATGAATAGAACGATTGCGCGAGGGGCTCAGGGCACCTTAGTCGCTGTACTTTTGGCTTTCATGCTTGGGTTTGCCTGGGTGCCGGCTGCCACACCGGCTTTCGCGCAGGGTGCTAATGCGGTCAAGTTAACAGCCGCGCCGCGCTCCCACCTTGCCGTGGAACTGGGCCACCCTGTCTATGGCATCGTCGAGGCGGCGGAATTGCGGGGCGCGCTGAGCCGACTTTCGTCGGTTAAGCCCTATACGAGGGCTCAAATCACTGAGTTGCTTGCGACTATCCAGGGTCAGCTAGGGCTTTTTTCACCGGGCGAGCGCGAAGAAATCGCGCGATTGACTGCTGAATTTTCCAGCGGGGCAAAGGGCGATATAGGGCAGGCGCTGTGGAGGGCTTCCAACGGCAAGGCGGCGGTAGGTGCGCGGATAGAAACTACGGGCAAGTTCGATGCGGCCGGGCTTATGGGCGATCCGGCGGATCTTTGGCATCTCAATTCGCTTTTTCAGCCCTATGTGAAGATGTATCCCGAGTCCTGGCTT
>CAZHSK010000227.1:1151-2413 GCA_964535235.1 uncultured Treponema sp.
GGGGAACGATAGGCATTACCTACGACAAGATCGAGCAAGATTTGTACATGCCCTATTCCTTCACCAAGGAGTGGGATTCCTTTCACAACAAGGTGTCGACTAGTCCTTTCAGCTTGGGCGAGGAGGACTACCCCACCTGGAGTTTCGACCTGCGCTCCGATATCGCTGGTTCCAGTGAATCGGGAGCCTTTACCTTTAGGCTTTCTCGCTTTAGGCGGGACTGGGGGCTGGGTTCGGGCTCGCTGTCGCTTTCTGGGACGGCACGGCCATTTATGGGCTTGGAACTGCAGTTCAGGCCTTCGGAGATCTTTTCAATTTCCCATTTAGTAGGTTCCCTGGGTAACTGGAAGCTGAGCAGCGCGGACAAGAAGATTATCAAGGATTCGAACGGCGATTATTCCGCAATAACTCCCCAGAAGATGTTCGCCATCCAAAGGTTGGAGCTCTTTCCCTTCCCCTGGCTCACCCTGGGGGCCAGCGGCACTATGATAGGCTCCAAGCGCCTGGAACTGGGGTACTTGTCGCCTATGATGTTCGCGGTGGAATACCAGGTGACGATGTCTGATATCGACAATATGGCCCTTCAGGGGGATATCCAGGTGCTGCTGAGAGGCCTGGGCAAGCTCTACGCCTCGGCTTTCGTGGACGAGATGGAGCTTTCCGGTTTCAGTCAGTGGTTTTCACGGCCTCGGAACATGTTCGCCTACCAGGGGGGCGGAGCTTTTGCGCTGCCGGCCTTGCCCTTCGGCATGCTGAGCGCCCAGTACACGAAGATCGAGCCCTTCGTGTATGCCCATTACCCGGTGTGGGTCCATGATTCCCGGCTTAGGGTGGAGGAGTCTTACACGCACGATGGCGAGAACTTGGGTTATTATCTGCCCCCCAACTCAGACGAATTCCTTGTGCGCCTGGATACTCAACTGGGTTCGGGTTGGAGGTTTTCCCTGGGGTATCGCCTTATTCGCCACGGGGATAATGAGCCCGCTTCGGGCAAGACCTTTCTTACGGACTGGCAGATATACGGAGATGTGGAAAAATATCAGGATTATAACAACTTGTCCAAATATCCTGACAAAGACTTTCTCCATGACGGCATCTACGGGTATCACAATATCGGAGAGCTGCAGGCCTGGTGGAGGCCTTATGAAGCGCTCGAAGTATTGGGTGCCAAGCTTCCCTTGGAATTGGGCATAGGTTACGGGCTTTCCCATTCCCGCTATGAGGACGGTCAGGGTCTGGGCAGGGCTGTCCCCGGGGCTGAA
>CAZHSK010000228.1:0-2404 GCA_964535235.1 uncultured Treponema sp.
GGGCAGCGCACTCATCTCTCCTACCACTCCGCGATTGTGCTACGCACGACAATCGGACTCCTCGTGGCAGGAACGGCCGCATTCTTTATCTTGGAAAACTCACACTCCATGTCTGGCTTGAGTCTGCCACAAAAGCTCATGGCTAGCCTCTTCCAAGCCACTACGCCCAGAACCGCTGGCTTCGACACCATAGCCCAAGGAAAACTAAACCAGGGTTCACAATTGCTCACCATGCTTCTCATGTTCATTGGAGCATCACCCGCTTCCACGGGGGGGGGCATTAAGACAAGTACCTTTTACATCCTTGTAATCACCGCCTTTCGTTACAGGGATTCTAGCGATCTGGTGAGTCACGGCAAGCGAAAAATCGCGCCCAGGCTCATATTCAAGGCTGTGGGAATAGTCGTAAAAGCCATCCTGGTTATCCTCTCCGCTTCCATACTTATAATCATCGCCGAGTCAGGCTCGGGCATCTCCCTTGCCGATGCGCTATTCGAAATCATTTCCGCCTTCGGAACCGTAGGACTCAGCAAGGGCATCACCGGCAACCTTCACAGCCTTTCCAAACTTATTCTCATCGTCACCATGTTCATAGGCAGGGTAGGCCTCTTCGCCCTGGCACTTCCCCGTACCAGGCGGGACGTGGACGGATATGCCGAACTACCCTTCGCAGAGGTGCTTTTATGAAGTATTGGAGGAAACCATGAAAAATTACGCCTTCATAGGGCTTGGGTCTCTGGGCATGTGCATGCTGGAGAGCATTTCCGAAGTAACCGACCAGATCATTGTCATCGACAAGGATTCCCAGCTTATCGACAGAATCAAGGACTTGGTAAAAACTGCCTATGTGGCCGACGTCCTGGATGAGGACGCCCTCGCCAAGATACTTTCCGAGGCCGTGGATGTCGCGATTATCGACATCCCCTCGGATCTTGAAGCATCCATCCTGGTCATCCACAGGCTCAAGCAACTCGGCGTGCCCGAGATCATCGTCAAATCCGACACCGACAGCCGAAACGAAATACTCAAGCTCGTAGGTGCCACCCGCATCGTCAATGCCGACCACGAGGCAGCGGCTCGTATCGTGCCCCTGGTGCTGGCATCCTCTTTGTATAACTTCATGCCCATCGGCGGCGACCTGGTCCTGGCCGAAGTGCTCAACCCCAATAACCTGGTGGGGAAAACGCTCATCGAAGCCGACTTGCGCAGAAAGGCGGGCATCAACGTCATCGCGGTGCGAAAGGAAGAAGACTCCAGCTATCAGGATTTTGACCGGGATTATAAGCTCAAAGCCAAGGATCACCTCCTGGTGGCCGGCAAGGAAAAGGCCGTATTCGCCTTTTCCGATCTCCCCTTGGCGCCCACCCAGAAACAGCGTGGCTCTACCTTCGGTCAGGTGCTCAAGGCTATGTTCAAGCTCAGCAAGAAAAAGAAAAACCCTGATAATCAAGGCTAAAAGCACCGCGATTGACCGGGAAGCACCAGACCTTGTAGAATATCTCAACTTTTATGCCCGGGAAGAAACTTCCCCAGGCTCATCCGGAGGTCCTTCATGGACATCTTCCAGAAATGTTTCTCCTTCGATCTCGACAAGAAAGCAATGGAGAAAGGAATATATCCCTATTTTCAGGCCCTGGATGGCCTAGAGGGAACCGAAGTCTCATATCACGGCCGAAAGATTATCATGATAGGCTCCAACAACTACCTGGGCCTTACCACCCATCCCAAGGTAAGGGCTGCGGCCATGAAAGGCCTGGAGGAATTCGGCCCTTCCTGCACAGGCAGCCGCTTTCTCAACGGCACCCTCAAACTCCATATCGAGTTGGAGGAGAGGCTAGCCGCCTTTGTAGGCAAGCCTGCCGCCCTGGTATTCTCCACGGGCATGCAAACCAACCTGGGCTCCATTTCCGCCCTTATCGGCCGCAATGATATTGTCATTACCGACAAGGACGATCATGCCTCCATCGTGGACGCCTGCAGGCTGGGATTGGGCGAAGTAAAGCGCTTTGTCCACGGAGATCTGGATCAGCTGGACAGGATTCTCGCGAAAATCCCCAAGTCCCATGGCACCATGGTAGTGGTGGATGGGATATTCTCCATGGGCGGCGATATTGTCGACCTGCCTACCCTGGTGAAGATCTGCAAAAAGCACGGTGCCCGCATTTACGTGGACGATGCCCACTCCCTGGGAGTTCTGGGAGGAGGCAGGGGCACAGCCTGGCACTTTAATCTTACTGACGAAGTCGATCTCATCATGGGAACCTTCTCCAAGAGCTTTGCGTCCCTGGGGGGCTTCGTGGCCGGCCATACCGATGTGATCAACTACATCAAGCACACAGCCCGCTCCTTTATTTTCTCGGCGTCCCTTCCGGCCCCCAACGCCATGGCGGCTTTCGCAGCCCTG
>CAZHSK010000229.1:0-2403 GCA_964535235.1 uncultured Treponema sp.
GACAAAGCCAAAAAAGCAGGCTTGCGAGCAATGTCCCTATAAAACCTCCCCTGGATAGATAAAAGGGGATACCCACCAATACCGAAAAAAGAAGAACAGCGATGGCTAAACCCAAGGCAAGCCCTGGTTTCCAAGCCTCTTTGATGCGCCGCAGGCTGTGTACCAGAAGCGGAGCCTTGAAATCGGCTATTTCATTCATCGCGAAGGCCGCCAAAGCCTGCCAGATGCACATGGCCGAGATGCCCGCCGCGGCGATCAGCAGTACAGGCAAGGGACCTGCCCCCAGGCTTATGGGCAGGAAAAGGCTCAGCATTCCCAGAAGTACGTGTCCCAAATTGAAGACCACCAAAACCATGACATTATCCCAGCCGTCGAAGAATGCCTTCTTGATAAAAAAGCCGATCATAGGGAGTCTATACTACACGCTTGACCTTTGGACAAGTACATAAGTATTGTTGATCGCGGAAGCGTCGCCGCCTTCGGGCCTGCGACAGAAGACCCCCGTGCCCTTGTTCCTGATGGCCGGGTCAATCAAACAAAAAAAGAGGTACGGCAATGAAAGACCAGTACCGCTTTCCTCTCGAAAACTACATGAGCAAAGAGAGGTTCGAGCGCATCAAGACTTTTGCCGAGGACAAGGAAACTCCCTGTCTCATCATCGATCTGGATATAATCCGAAAAAATTACGAAGATCTGAGAAAACATCTCCCCTTCGCCAAGGTGTATTACGCGGTCAAAGCCAATCCCGACGACGCGGTAGTCGCCCTCTTAAGAGACCTGGGTTCCTCCTTCGATGTGGCTACCCGCTTCGAGCTGGATCAACTTTTAAGGCTTGGCGTGGAGCCCGAGCGCATGAGCTTCGGCAACACGATTAAGAAAGAAAAGGACATTGCCTATTTCTACGAAAAGGGAGTCAGGCTCTTTGTCACCGATTCCATAACCGACCTGGACAAGATTTCCAGAGCAGCCCCCGGCTCCAAGGTGTTCTTTCGCCTTCTCACCGAAGGCCTGGGTGCAGATTGGCCCCTGTCCAAAAAATTCGGTTCCCATCCCGACTTAGCCCGCCAGCTAGTCAAGACGGCGGTTCGATTTGGCTTGGAGCCCTACGGCATTTCCTTCCACCCCGGAAGCCAGCAGCGGGACGTCGGCCAATGGTCATCGGCCCTCACCACGGTTGCCCAGCTGTTTTCCTGGGCCAGGGACGATCTCAAGGTCAAGCTGAAGATGATCAACATGGGGGGTGGATTCCCGGCCAACTACATGGAGCCCACCGATACTCTCTCCCAGTATGCCGAGGACATAAAGCGCTTTTTGGACAACTCCTTCAAGAACGACTGGCCCGAGGAAATCATCATAGAGCCCGGCAGGTCCATGGCGGGCGACGCGGGAGTGATAGTCTCCGAGATAATCAATATCGCCAAGAAATCGGTGCACGAGCGCTATCCCTGGGTATTCCTGGATATTGGAAAATTCGGAGGACTTATAGAGACCCTGGATGAAGCCATAAAATATCCCATCTATTTCGAGGGCGAAGGCCCTGCGGTGGAGATAATTCTCGCAGGCCCCACCTGCGATTCGATGGATATTCTCTACGAAAAGGCAGCCTATACCATGCCCGAAACGGCCAGGATTGGCGACAAGGTCTATATTCTCACCACCGGTGCCTACACAAAGAGCTATTCATCCATCTATTTCAATGGTTTCCCGCCCTTGAGTTCCTACATACTTTCGTGAAACTGCGCAGCGCCGTCGCCACCGGGTTCGCCATCTTGAGCCTGGTGGTGGTTCTCCTCCTGGCAGCCCTACCCTTTTTAGGATACAGCGGAGCCGTGGCCGTTCATGCAGAAGCAAGTCCAGGGCCGGCCATTCATACGCAGATCGAAAAAACGAAAAACTCGGTTTTGTCCGAACCCTCACCCACAACGCTACTCCCCTCGCAGAATGTAGGAACCAATACCAGCCTTAAAATTGCTTCCTGGAATGTGAGGGATTGCGCAGCCTACGATAGCGCCTCCAAAGAAAGGATTTCCCTCCACGACTATGTGGCGGCCACCCTTCGTGAATCCGGAGCAGATATAGCCATTCTCCAGGAAATTCAGTCCGACGAATCCAAGGGCGGGGATATAGCCCTTCTGTCGGTAGCCCTGGCCAAGCAGGGCTGGGCCATGCCCTATACCGCCGTGGTCAATGCCAAGGGTGAGGACGACCTGGCGGTATTTTCACGGTATAAAATAGAAGCCCAAGGGGATATCCTCCAGCCCGCTGCCGACGACCCTTGGCCTAGGCCTGGAATTTATTCACTGATAGAGATAGGTGAGGAAAAACTCCATGTTTACGGTTTCCATTTTAAGGCCATGGGCGATTCCGAGTCGGAAGCGGCCCGCAAGGCACAAGCCAGAGCCT
>CAZHSK010000230.1:0-2395 GCA_964535235.1 uncultured Treponema sp.
CTGTGGTATGGTATATACTGATACAGTGGACATAGGCGGAGTAGTGCTACGATGACAGTAATCAGAAACAGGAAACCATTGGGCGGCAGCATCGATGCCCCGCCCTCGAAAAGCCTCATGCAGAGGGCACTGGCATGTGCGACCCTGGCAGGCGGCACAAGCATGATAAGGGGAGGGCCGCTCTGCGCCGATTCCCATGCAGCCCTGGGGGTGGCCAAGGCCTTGGGCGCCGAAGTGGAAGAATCAGGTTCGTTTATCCGGCTGAGCGGGTCACCTCTTTTTGAAGCCTCGGCCTCTCTTTTTAGGAAACCATCGGCGGCTTCCTGGCGCCCCGCAGCCTCGCCCGGCCATCCGGCCGCAATTTCTAAGCGTCCCGTGGAACTCGACTGCGGCGAGTCGGGTCTTTGCATGCGCATGTTCAGCCCTATAGCCGCCCTTCTATCATGGGAATTGAAGCTTCTGGCATCGGGGTCGTTGGCTTCCAGGCCTATGTCGATGATGGAGGAGCCACTGCGGAGACTCGGGGCGAGCTGTACTACCCGGGATGGAAGACCACCTATCACGGTGCAGGGACCTCTGCGTGGCGGTAGGCTCCAACTAGATGCGGCCGGCAGTTCCCAGTTCATCACCGGTCTATTGCTAGCCCTTCCCCTGGCCGACGGAAATTCGGAAATTGATGTGGAAGGCACAGTAAGCAAAGGCTATCTCGACCTCACAATCCAAACCGCTGGGGCCTTCGGTGTGCTCATCCAAAGGGACAGCGAATATTCTCGGTTTATGATACCCGGATCCCAGGCGTATAGGGCTACGGACTTCACCGTGGAGGGCGACTGGAGCGCCGCCGCCTTCTTGGTTGTGGCTGCAGCCTTGGGCGCCGGAAGCAAGGGTATCGCAATAAAGGGGCTCTATAAGGATTCTTTCCAGCCCGACAGGGCTGTTCTAGATGCCGCTGCCCTGGCAGGCACTCCCTTCGAGTTTGTAGATGGGGAGCTCAGAGTAGGCAAAGCCGCCTTGAGACCCTTTGAGTTCGACGCCACCGACTGTCCCGATCTCTTTCCCCCCTTGGCTGCCTTGGCTGCAGCTTGTCCCGGCATTTCGGCAATCCAGGGCACGGGAAGGCTGAAGAGCAAGGAGAGCGACAGGGCTGCGAGCATCAAGGCTATGCTGGAAAGTTTGGGTATAAAGGTCGAACTCCAGAAGGATTCCCTGTTGATCCACGGGGGAAAGCCCTCGGGCGGGGATGTCGAATCCTGGGGAGACCACCGCATTGCCATGGCTGCCACGGTAGCCGCCTTGGCCTGCGATTCAGAAATTCAGATCTCTGGAGCCGAGTGCGTGGCAAAATCGTGGCCTGGCTTTTTCGAGGATATGGATTCGTTAATCCTTGCCTAGTCGGCGATATTATCCCTGAGGGTGTCCAGGAATTTTTTCATTTCTTCATAGTCCCTCTGCCTTATGATATGGGTCAGGTAACTCAGCTTGGAATTTATGAGTTCCAGTTGCCGTATGGTGTACTGGTTGAACATGATTTCGGTGAGAAGCCTGTCGTCCTCAGCTAACAGGCCCTTGGCCGAGGCCATGTGTCGCTTGAAATTGGTACCCGGCGCCTCCTGTTTGCGCATGCAGGCGGCGAACACCATGCTGGAGGCGAAGGGTGTGGCCAGGGAGTAGGCCACCGTCTTGTCGTGCTCGTCAAAGCTGTACTCAAAAAGCTTTATGGAAAGTTTTTTGTAGAAATCCCTGAAAAATGCCTTTCCCTCTTCGCAGGATTCGGAGATCAGGATGGCGCTTTCATCTTTGAGATCCCTGATATTGGCCAGGGTGGGGCCAAACATGGGGTGGCTGGATACAAAAGGCCTTCCTGTCTGGGCGTAATATTCCTGAAGCCCGTTTTTTACCGATGCGATATCGGCCAGGATGCAGGTTTTCGGTATATAGGGCAGCACAGTGTCGAAGGCTTTGGTCGTATTTCCCAAGGCTACGCAATTGATGAAGAGTTCGGGTTCTACGCCTTCCAGTTCCTTCAGATCGAGAATTCGGTGAACCTTCATGAAGTACTTCATTTTCATGGGATCCGAATCGTGTACCCAGACTTCATGGTTCCAGCAGAGCTCTTCGGTGAGCCACGCGCCCATCTTGCCGGCGCCGAGTATGAATATTTTCATCATTCTATCCTTGTTTCCCTGTAACAGCCCAGGAGCCTGAAATCCTCGGCAAGGACCGATACTTCCTTCACCGCCGCCGCCACCTTCGGTTCCTTTATGGAACCTTCAAAATCGATGAAAATCGCGTAACTGCCCGGCTTGTCAGGCACAGATTCTATTCGAGTCAGGTTTATCGATGCCTTGGCGAATACGCTGAGCACCGAGAAAAGGGAGCCTGCCTTGTCGCCGGC
>CAZHSK010000231.1:0-2393 GCA_964535235.1 uncultured Treponema sp.
AACGGCTAGGAATTACTGCGGTCTTCGTAACCCACGACCAGGAAGAAGCCCTCTCTATAGCCGACAAAATATTCGTCATGCGCAACGGCGAACTTATGCAGGGCGGTTCTCCCAGGGAAATCTACGCAGCTCCGGCGAACGACTTCGTGGCCAGCTTCATAGGCCGGAGCAATATTCTCTACGGGAAGGCAAACGCAGCTACCGGCGGGATGCTCAGCGTATCGGTCCAGGGCATCGAATTCATGGTTAAAGCTCCCGAAAAGATTCCCGCCCCCGGTACGGACCTCTGGCTCTCCGTTCGTCCACAGTTTATAAGGCTGGGCCTGGATGGCGCCGAGGCCGGTGTAGAGGCCGGTGGCAAAAATAAACCTTTCGCCGACACCCTGGGAGCTAATATCAGCGGGGCTACCGTAGGCTATGTCGAATATCTGGGTAACTTCACCAAGGGTGAGGTGCGCATCGCCGACTCCATCGATCTGGAATTCGAGCATTACCACCTCAGCTCCCAAGCCCACCGGCAACGAATAGCGGTCGGGGACAGACTGCGCTGCTCTATAAATCCGGACGACATAATTCTCGGTACAGGAATCAGGGGCCTCGAATAAGGCCAACCCTGCCTGTCTTGAACAGGGCAGGTCGCCCCTACCCAGACCGTGCTATACTCAGCTCAATGAAGGATCGCTGGTTCAGCCTCGCCGAACGAAGCATCGTTTTTCTCTTCCTGGCAGCAGCCCTCCTCCCCCTTGCCTTCATCATTGTTGAAGCCGGTGCCACCGTGACAGGGGCCCGGCTTTTCGGCCAAGCCGCGCTTCCCAGGGGCTTCGGCTACTACACCCTCAAAGTTACCTGGAACAGCCTTGCGCTGGCGGGCGCGGTGATTATTCTCGCCCTGAGCATGGGCGTTCCCGCGGGCCTCGCCCTGGCACGCATTTCCATACCCTTAAAACGAATATGGCTGTTTCTTCTCGCCCTTCCATTAGCGGCCCCTTCCCTGGTTACCGCTATAGCGATACGGGAAATGCTTGATAAAACCGCAGTAGTAGCGGCCCTGCTAAAAACCCTCGGTATGGCGCCATTATCGGCCTATGGATTTACAGGCCTTGCCCTCTCCCATCTTTCCCATGCCCTGCCCTATACAATCCTCCTGGTTTCCGCCGGATGCATGACTGTGCCTAGGGATATCGAAGAGCAAGCCTATGCCCTGGGAGGTGGACGCCTCGCCACAACCCTGAATATAATTTTGCCCTACATTTTTCCCCATATCCTCGCCGCGGCAACCATGACACTCCTCTTTTCCCTGGGAGATCTGGGAGCGCCCCTTATATTAGGAGGAGGCTACAAGGTTTTTTCCCTGGAAATGTACGTCAACTTCATTTCCAACTGGGGCGACAAACGAATTCCCGCTCTCTTCGGGCTATGGGCATCCCTTCTCTTCTTCGCGGTTCTTCTTTTTGTGGCCCAATTGGATAAAGGACTCAGCAGCAGAGGCCGGCTCGGTCCCACGTCCCGGCCCGATACACGCCTGGTCTCGCGCCTTGTTGGCACTCTATACATCGCCCTGCTCGCAGCCAGCCTGGTATTCCCGTATTTCTATGTATTTGCCGGCCGTTTCCAAGCGCCGGTAACCGAGGCCCTCGATCTTAAGCCCCTAGGCTCCAGCCTTCTTTTAGCGGGATTGGCCGCGCCATTGGCGATAGTGGCCTCCATAATAATCGCCGATTGGCTCAAACATTGGCGCAAGGGCATTATTCTGCCTGGGTTAATACTCTCCCCGGCCATCATACCGGGTGTAATATTCGGATTCGGCTATCTGGAGGTTTTCAAGGCCGCCCGCCCTTCAGGTGGCAGCGCCCTCTGGCAGATGCTTATCCTTATTATAGTCCTGGCAACTAGGAGCGTCCCCTTCGTGGTCATCATCCTCCAGTCGGCCTTCAATTCCACCACGATTCCATACGAGGAAAGCGCCCGAAGCCTTGGGGCTTCCCATGCCAAAAGCTTTTTCACCATTCTCTTGCCCCAGGTAAAACCCTTCATCTCCGTGGCCCTCGTGGTGAGCATCTTCACCACCATTACCGAACTGGCTTCCACGCTAGTTCTCTATCCCCCGGGTTGGAGAACCATGGCAGTGTACGTCGCGTACTATATGGAAGAAGGTCTCTTCGCCAAGGCGGTGGGCATGGCGCTGCTCATGCTCCTTGTCGTGGAAGCCAGCGTCCTGGCCGCGGGCTCATTGCTCAAGAATAACGCAGTGGAGCGACAGGTTTTCCTCTCGCCGTTTTCCATGCTCAGTCTGGACATACCCAAGGAACCAAGGAGATCGACTGCAACCATGAAAAATCTTGCTCTTCGATTTACGCGATCCGTAAAAGCAGGCTCCCGCCGCTTGAAAAATT
>CAZHSK010000232.1:0-2380 GCA_964535235.1 uncultured Treponema sp.
GGTTCCTCGACCCCGCAGGATTCTCCATCCGCAACTACCAGACCATGATGTCGGGTCGCTATCTGGCCAACAATCCCTACTTCGCGAAAATCGACGGCGATAAAGTCGTGGAAACTCGCATCCTCGCCGAATACCCTGAATGCTGCGCCAAGATCGTCACTGAGGATGTTTTCAATGGAACAAAACTCACATGGAGCAAGGGAATCTTCACTGCCACTCAAAAATCAGGCAACGCGAGCTATAAAGTATCGCACAATGTCATCCAAGCCCTCACTCCCGGCATCGTGCTCGTCGAGTATCGATGCGGAAACGATTCGGTCCTGGACGCCTTGGAAATTTATGACAACTTCACCGTTGGCTTGAGCGGCTCCGATTCCTACGGCCAGGTCGTATACCATCCAACCCATCTTTTGGATTACTCTCTCGCCTATAGAGTTTTGGGCGATAAGGCTATGAATTTCCCGGGCGGCACCGCCGGTCCGACGGTGATTGATGTCGTCATCGACCGGGATGATCGAAGAATCGAAAGCGTCCATGTCGCCGCCCACAGCGACAGCACCTATCTCGCCGATCCCTGGGAGTACTCAGGACAATTCATCCCCACGGGCAATAAGCTCTACGACATCGCCACGTACTGTGCCAAATTCAAGGGCTTGAGCACCGATGCCCCCATCACAAAATATGCCCTCACTACAGCCAAGGCCAAGGGTGGACTCATGGTTGAAGGCGGCATCGCCGATGTGGTCACGGGAGCTACGAGAACGACCAACGCGATCATCTCGGCGGTGAATGCAGGCTTGGAGCAGTTCAACAAGGATGTGCCTAGAACAAAGTAAAAGAATTTAAACAAGGGCAAGGTAAAAGGCTTCAGGAGAACTCAAATCCTGAAGCCTTTTCGTTATGTCGATATGGCTGTAATTCTAGGGAAACTTTTAGATTCTGAAACTTTCCCGCTGCACCAGCGCGGCGGAGATTATTACCCGCCCAGGGACCTGCCGCCCCTGGAGCACGTTCATGGTATCTTCCCTCACATCTCTGCAGTCCTACATGGAAGGCCGCCTGGGCAAGCACATCGTGGCGCAGAAAAACTAAAATTAGAGGCTTTTGCAAAATCTATAAATAAGTAAAAATATATTTACAATGCTCTATCTTTCTTCTCCGACTAGTGTAAAAATGCTTATCGAGTCGACACATGCGTGCCGGAACCCAGGTCAGTATATTTGAATCTGAGGAGTGCTCGCATGATACGACTAAATCGAAAAAGTCACAAATCTCTCTTGGTGTCAGCCTTAGCATTTCTTTTTTTCCTAAATGGGTTTTCGCTTGCCGCCGCCGGAAATACTCCGCTATTCAGCTTGAACAGCAATCAACTGGCAGCGATTGCCGAAGAGGCCCGTGCCGCGGCCACATCGGCGTTGGAAGCCTCGGGAGGTTCTGCGGTCAGCATCGCAATCGGCAACGCGGAAGGCCCTTTGTGGAGCGCACAGTTCGGTTTGGTGGATAAAAACGCACAAACGGCACCCGATACTGATACGATGTTCGGTATAGGCTCAACCAGTAAAATGTTCGCCACCGTCGCAGCCATGATACTCGTCGACCGGGGACAGATCGAACTGGATGCGCCCCTGATCCGGTATCTTCCGGATTTCAAGATGGCCAGCCCGGGCTATGAAAAAATCACTGTACGCATGCTCCTCAACCATTCCGCGGGCTTTCCTGGCACCGATTACCGCAATGTCATCGGGCGGGCGCCGGTCAGCTCCTATTACAAGCAAGTAGCTGCCACCTTGGCAGCATCCAGGCTCAAGCATGAGCCCGGGTGGATGAGCGTGTACTGCAATGACGGATTCACTCTCGTCGAGTACCTGGTGAAAGCCGTCACAGGTAGGGATTACACTGATTTTGTAAACGAGGAAATTATCCAAGCCCGCGGGATGCTCCACACAAAATTCCCCTTGGATTATTTTTCCGAAGGCTCTTATGCGAAAAGCTATCGCGGGGACGAGGCAGAATCCCAGGAGTTCGTGGGTGCCCTGGCTTCGGGAGGCATATATTCCACTCCTTCCGACCTTACTCGCTTTGCTGCTATTTTTCTATCTGGCGGATTGAATGGCGAGCATCGCCTTTTATCCCCAGAATCGGTCAATGCCATGGCGATTGATCAAACCGCGGGAACATTCAATCCTCTGGGATCAGACTACCTGCGATTCGGCCTCGGCTGGGATTCGGTAACCGAAGAAGGCTTGGCTGCCATTGGTGAAAAAGCCTGGATCAAAGGAGGGGATACCGATTCCTACGGCGCTTGTCTCATGGTGCTCCCCGATTCAGGGCTTTCAGCTGCGGTAGTGGGAGCTTCGGGTATTTATTCAGATACAGCAAC
>CAZHSK010000233.1:0-2354 GCA_964535235.1 uncultured Treponema sp.
ACAAAGTCAGGTAAAGCTTGTCCATCCAAGATTCGGGGATACTTTCCAAGGCCAGGAGCATCCATCCTGTGCCTAGCCTGTAATATGGTTTAGGCCTGGGCGTTCCCAGTACTTTCGCGAGGAGCCTGGCGAAACGCTTAGGATCATTTTTCCTGTCCAGCTCCCAGGCCATGAGGGGCCGCATGCGTCGTAAGACCTCGCCGTAGAGCTTTGTGGCAGCGGAAACCTTATCGAAACTTTCGAAAATAGAATGCGTGAGTCTGGTGTCGAAGGAGCCTGGCCTGAGTAAAATGACCTGGATGCCCAAGAACATGAGCTCTCTACGCAGGCTGTCGTTATAGGCTTCCAGGGCCCGTTTGGAAAGGTAGTAAGGCCCGGCGAAGGGCTGGGCTTTCATCCAGCCCGCTTCGGATGAGCAGTTGACGATCCGGCCTCTCCCTGCCCTGATAAGGTCGAAGAAAGCATGGTTGACTCTCGCAGTACCCAGGACATTGATTTCCAGGAGTCTCGAGATTTCTTCCAGGCTTTCCCCCTCCACAAGTGAAGCAAAGCCTGAGAGTCCGGCCAGATTTACTAGGGCATCCAAGCCTTCCGTATGGAGACCGACCACTCTTCTGGCTTCCTGGATGCTCTGAACCGATTTTAGGTCCATGAACAGGGGCACGACATTGGGTAGACTTCCCAAGTAAGCCAACTTGTCCTTATTGGTGCCTGCGGCAAAGACCTTCCATTTTTCGGTACGGGAGAGAAGCCGCACACAGGGAATCCCCAGACCTCCGGTGGCTCCGGTGAGCAAAAGGGTTTTCATACCTGAATGCCTCGCCTCCCGGTATAACATCCTAACCGCGTCAGTCAATTGATGTACTCGAGCTGGAACTACAGTCTATACTAAGCCGTATGAACACCGAAGTCTATTTGCGGGAACGGGAAAAGGAATTAAGCTGCATCTATTCCATTTGCTTGCTGGCCGCCTCGGCGCCGGAACCGGATGCCGCGGCCCATGGCGTCGCAAGGGCACTGTGCGAGGCGATGAGTCATTCCGAGAGTTCCCGCTGCAGGATAGATTTTGCCAATGAATCCATGGGGGGCAGGGTATCGGTAGCCTATGGTTTTGAAGGTCTGGATGCTCTTTCCTACACTCGAGAATCCCTGCCTGCTTCCAAAGCCCTGCTTGCGGCCGAACTGGACAAGGATAAGGCAGATGGCTGGGTTGGAAGGATTGAACTCAGCTATGGAAGCCCTGATCTGCGATTCATTCCTCAGGAAAAATCCCTTCTGGAATCGGTGCTGGTAGTCCTGGCCTCTATGCTTCGGACCGCCAACCTGATAGAGAGGCTCAAATCCGCCGGTGAGAGATTGGAGGCCAAGAATACCGCATTGAGAGAAGTTCTATCGACGATAGAGCATGAGCGCTCCCAGATCGCCAATGTCTACAGGGAGCGCCTGGCGGTGGATATTCTGCCCCTCGCCGAGAGGGCGAAGGATGTTTCTTTAAGCCAATCCAGACGAGAGTCCTACCTTTCGCTTCTCGTGGGGGAAATTCGTCAGCAGATGACACTCATCGGCACGGGACCTGAATCGGATCCTTCATTGAGCCCCCGGGAAAGGGAAGTGGCGGTACAGGTAAGGAATGGGAGAACAAGCAAGGAAATAGCCGAGCTTCTGGGCATTTCGGAAGCCACTGTGGAACGACATCGCCACAATATTCGCCGCAAGTTAAAATTAGTGGACAGATCTGTCAATCTTTCGAGTCATCTCTCAGTCCAGGTTGAAGGAAAGAACTTGTAGATAGATATACAGGAAATATACAAGTTATCTGAGACTGTCTTCTGCTTTTTTAAATCCTTATTATCTGAGTACACACCACGCCATACATGTCAAAGGAGGGCAAGGATGAACGGAGTTGTAGTACTCACCGATGGACTCAAGAGGCTCAATGCCCTCGTAAAATTACTTCGCACAAACCGTAAGCACGATAAGGCCGCAGCCCTAGCCAGCAGGCTTTCCTTCCTCCAGGCCCAGGAATCACGGGGTTCGATGGCCAGGCGCGTATGGCCTAATTCCAAGGTAACCGTGAAAAACCTCAATAGTGGCGAAATGTATACATATAGGCTCGTCTATCCCAACGAAGCCGATGGAGCCAGGGGTTCCATTTCCTTGCTGAGCCCCCTGGGGATGGCACTGATCGGGAGAGAGGAAGGCGAGTACTTCAGCTTTGAATCGCCGGGAGGCTTGATGAACATGATCTTGCTGGAATTGCACGAAGCGTAGACGGACATGTTGCCGCCTCCTGCTTGACTCAAGTATAGTGGGGTATTCGTTACTTCTGGAGCGAACCTCATGCAGGAAAAAGT
>CAZHSK010000234.1:0-2351 GCA_964535235.1 uncultured Treponema sp.
ATAAGGAGACAACGATCATGAAGACGATTGCAGTATTGGGTTTAGGCAATATGGGGTTCAACATTGCGGCCAATATTTTAAAAGCCGGCTACGAGCTGAGAGTATATAACCGTAGCGTGGGAAAAGACGCAGAGTTGGTGAAGCAGGGGGCTAGGAGCGCTGCCAGCCCTGCCGATGCGGTGAAAGGTGCCGATGCGGTGGTGTCTGTAGTGGGTGATGATGAGGCTTCCAAAGGCATTTGGCTCGGCGAGAAGGGCGCTCTCGCGGCTGCTTCGCCGGGCTGCTGCATTGTCGAATGTAGCACCCTATCCCTAGCCTGGATAAAAGAACTGACTGCCTTAGCCCAAGACCACAGCCTGCGTTTTGCCGAGGCAGGGCTCGGGGGCGGCCCCGGCAGCATCCCGGCCGGTACGATGAACCTCTTTGTAGGTGCCGAGCAGGCCACCTTCGAAGCCGTGCAGCCCCTTCTGGCTTCCTTCAGCAAGCGGCAGTTCAGGTTTGGCCCTCCTGGCGCGGGCATGGCCTACAAGCTGATCAACAACATGCTCATCGATGTGCAGGTTTCGGCTCTCGTGGAAGCCTTGGCCATGATGGAAAAGTCGGGAATCGACATGGTGGAGGCCGAGAAGGCGATGATGAACGGTTCCTTTTCCAGCCCGGCGGTAACCTCGAATATCAAAGGCTTGATGGCTAAATCCTATGAACCCGTGTCTTTCCAGTTGCGCTGGATGCGCAAGGACGCGGATTACATGAGCCGATTCGCCCGCGAAAAGGGCATGAAACTGCCCGTGGCCGAGGCTGCCCGAGCCCTCCTGGAAGAGGCGGCCTCCAAGGGCTGGTCCTCCAAGAACTGGACGGTGATAAGGGAGCTGTACAAGTAAGGCGTTTGCAGAGAGCCTTGATTTGCATGCACAATATGTGTATATTGCATGCGAGGAGTTAAGGATGCCCACATTGCAAGTTCGCGAGTTGCCAGAGGATGTTTATAATCAGCTTAGCTATTTAGCAGAAAAAGAACATAGAAGCCTCGCGCAGCAGACTGTGGTCCTGTTGAAGGAAGGAATTCGATCCAGGCTCAAGGCTAAGGAGAGAAGAAAGCTCCTGCTTGAAAGGACCTCTGAGCTTGACCTCGCTTCTGTCGATTTGCCTGACGCTGTTGAGCTTGTTCGCGAGGACCGCGAACGATGATTGTCGTACTGGATGCCAGCGCCGCTATAGAAATCGCGTTGGGCGCCACTAATGCCGAAATATTCGGAAAATATCTGCATGATGCAGATATCGTCATAGCGCCCAACGTCTACCCATCCGAGATATGCAACGTTTTTTGGAAATACGCGACCTTTTCGGATCTCGATCCAGTTAAGGCTCAGAAAGGAATAGATTTCTGCATCGATTTGGTGGATGAGTATGTCGATACAGCCCCCATGTGGCGGGAAGTGTTTGCGGAATCGGTTAAATATCGGCATCCGGTTTATGATTTGTTCTATCTCGTATTGGCGCGACGGCAGAACGCTATCCTTCTGACCAACGATGAAAAAATGAAAAAGCTGGCGAAGGATATGAAAATAGCGCTTCCTTAAATATTACTAAAAAATTTTCTCTGCGCGGCTTAGCCTAGCCCAGCCTTCGGCGAAGGCGATAGGCGATATCCTGGATGCCCAACACCGCTTCCCCCGAGGGGCTGATCGTCGCTTTTTCAGAGCTGTCTTCTGAACCTTGCGGCGCCCCAGGCTGGATTGGCGCGAAGAGCAGTCCTTCCATGTCGGTGACGGCGCTTTGGAGGACGGAGCAGAGTTGCTGCATTGGGTCATCATCCTTGCCAGGGAATAGAAGGGCGCTGTCGATCCTGCCCGGACCATCCGCCCAAAACTCATCGCCTGAGGGTATGGAAAACTTGGCCACGAGCCTGCGGTTAAAGTCGAGTTCGTTCTTCTCTTCGTAGTTGTCGCTGATGTCCACTGTGCCTGCCAGCAGGGCATCCTGGAAATAGGTACGCCGGGCTAGGGATGGGCAAGCTGAGAGGAGGCGCACCGAAACGATTTCCTCCCGGGAATCGATGGAAATGCCCCCCGTCGGGAAGGGAAGGGCGAGAACATAGAGATAGACCCGCTCGCCTGAATCCGATCCCGCCATGCCTGGATCGCCGGATTCACCCGCCGCGCCGATTTGTCCGGTGCTGATCTGGGCAAAGGAGCAAGCCGCCCTGAGAGACTGGCTTAGATCCAGAAGAGGAGTTTCGCAAACTTGGTAGTGCTGGAGAATGGCCTGCTGAAGATGGCGCCGCCTGCGCAGTTCATCGCCCGCGCGTCGGTCCAGCTTTCGGGTTTCCTCCACGAGGATGGCTGAAAGTT
>CAZHSK010000235.1:0-2338 GCA_964535235.1 uncultured Treponema sp.
TAATTATTGTGGCCGACTCGGTCTGTATGGTACTATATTGTCCCATAATGAGCGTATCAGATACGGGGGAAACCTTGAAATACAGCCTTCCAGTGGCCTACCTGCTCTGGGCGGTGTCCGGATTCGGCGCCCTGGGCCTTCATCGCTTCTATCTGGGCAAGTCGGGAACAGGCTTGCTCTGGCTCTTCTCCGGCGGCCTGGGGGGCTTGGGCGGGCTCTACGATCTTTTTACCATGCCCAGGCAGGTCCAAGAGGCCAATATTCTCTACGAAACCAAGCTGGCCATAGAGTCAGGGGCATCCACCAGGGGAAGACCCTTGGATGGGAGTGCGGGCTATCGCTTTGTATCCCCTGATACTCCTGAAAAAACCATCCTCAAGGTGGCCAGGAAGAATGCCGGCCAGGTAACCCCCGGTGAGGTGGCCATAGAGGGCGACATGACGGTGGAGGAAGCGCGCAAGGCCTTGGACAAGCTGGCCAAGGAAGGGGTGGCGGAAGTCAGGATCCGCTCTTCAGGTGTTTTGGTTTACTATTTTGCCGAGTTCGCCGACGACAAATCCGAGTTCGTGAACCTCTAGTCCAAAAGCCTCGTTTTCCGCACAGGCAGCCAACCCTCTACGGCAAGCCTTAATTCAGATCGAAGAGCACCAAATCCCTCAGCCCTCCGCTCATGTGGGGGTAGAAGGCTGTCGAGCGACTTCCTGTATCGTTCCACCCCTCGTCGATAGCTCGGGCTGCGTAGTTGTAGGCCTCTGTGCATGTCACGTAGCCATCCCCGTTACTGTCCCCTAGGCGAGCCGATTCCAAGAGATAGTAGGTGAAGACTCCCTGCTTAAGAACCGAGGATTCCCAGGACTCTTCGTCAACTCCTGCCGCGCTCAGCACAATGGGAGCCAGTGCTCCGGAATCTGCGAAGTTTTTTGCCAGAAGGGTTCCCAGATTTTCCAGGCCGGCCAGGGCTCCTGTAGTCACGGTATTGCCTGTTACCGGGTCGAAATTGTCAGCGATGAGATCGAGGGAGTCGGATTCTACAATGAAGCCGCCTGAATTGCAGGAATCGGCGATCACGATGATGTTGGAGCTGCGGGGCTTGATATACTTGACAATCCAATCAGAAAGTTCCTCTAGCGAAATAAGTGAACTAGGGATGGAGCTTTTATAATCGCTGGGCACGAGGAAGCCCGCAGTGCCCTCGCCATCGTCGGTGCCATGGCCGGAGTAATAAATTAAAGCAGTAGCCCCTAAAGGAATTGAGGAGAAATAGTCCCGTATCCCCTCCTCGATAGCTTTTTTAGTCGCTTTGTAGTCGATGAGGCTGGTGGAATCCACAGTCCACCCCCCGGTTTTCAACTGCTCTCCTAAAGCTTGTGCATCCGAACTAGGGTAGTCCAGATCTGAAAATCCTTCGCTTGTACTATACAAGTAATTACTTATCCCGATTAGAAGTGCATAACGCTCAGCCTTGAGGCTCTCACCTTGGGAACAGGATGGGAGAAGCGAGAGAGACAGCACTAGGGCAAAGGTGAACAGAGAGAGTTTTGTAAGCCTGCCAGCGGTAACTCTTGCGAGTACTTGCTTCATCTATACCCCACAGAGGCAGCCAGGCCGATTATTACAGCCCTGCCGCCTGACTTCCATGCCAATTCGAAAGGCATCGCCAAAGAAAAGGTTACAGGGCCGAAGATATCCACGCCCATGGCCAGTCGGCCCAGCATGCTGGGATGGGCTGAAACCAGTCCTGTGCCGCTGTATTTAGTGATTCTAAGTCCGGCACCCATCCCCAGCAGTAGATGGGCCGGGAGAGACAGGAGGGGAAGGTGAAAGTCGCCGAATCGCAGGCCTGCCAGAAGGCCTAGTCCAGTCCCGTTCCAAGCCCTGTAAAGATTGCCGTCGGTCTGGGGAACGGAGGCCTGGAGACCGAATAGGTCCAATTGCAGACGCCCAACAAAGCCTAAGCTAGGACTTGTTTGCAGTCCTGTTTTGGCCAGTCCGGCAAGAGGTTTCGCTTGGGCTTTATTTGCTTTTTTCTGAGACTCGAAAATCATGCTCCCTTCAAGGCCTAGGAAGGCATTCCAGCCTGCCTGCTGCCCCGTTTCTAGGCCTGGGAGGGAGGTAAAAGACAGAAGTGCGCCCCCACCCCCATCCAGGTTCAGGAAAGCTTCAGAGAAGGCTGAAGGACTCGCCCAGGCCAGAAGTAAAGATATAATTAACCAGGTAGCCAGGAGTTTAGGTTTTTGCTTCATTTCTGCCTTCTAATTTACAGGTAAAAGCGGTAAATTCAAAGAATACTATCATGGGACACTACAAAAGAATAGAAAAACAACCTTCCAGGTTCTCA
>CAZHSK010000236.1:0-521 GCA_964535235.1 uncultured Treponema sp.
AGGTCTGTGCTTCTACTATGACAGGCCGCTGTTCTGTGCCCAGGGTCCTTAAGGCTTCTCTGAATTCGAGAGCCCCTCCGGTACGGCCGGGATTCAGCACCACGATTTGTCCATCCCTTAAAAAGGGCGTCATGGCCTTGGCTAGCGGAAGGTGCGCTGTTGACGGGGTCACTATCATTACTACATCTGCCCCGTCCAGCGCTGTTTTAATGGAAGAGGTGGCCGTATGGACCGGACCGAAGCCTTCCACCTCACCTTCCAGGTCCACGCCCCCATACCAGCGGACCGCGTTGAGATGCTCATCGGTTCTGTTATAGAGCCTCACTTCAAAGCCCATGTACCCAAGATGCCCGGCCATCGCAAGTCCGCCGTTGCCAGCGCCTGCAACACACCATATAGCTTTCTTTCCCTTATCCTTTACCCTCTTGAGGATCCGCCGCACTTCATCCCAGCTATTAGAAACTGCCATGGCTACCTCCAGGGCTGCGCCCTCTAGCCAGATTGCTTTTTATACTTTCAAT
>CAZHSK010000236.1:559-2302 GCA_964535235.1 uncultured Treponema sp.
GGGTATATCGGCTTCGGGAAATTCATCCTTGCGATGAGTAAGCCATGGAAGGGGAAATACCCCGGCCTTTAGCATCTGGTAAAAGCCCAGGGGACTGTAGGGTTTGTCGATAAGGGATTCCACGGCCTGAATCATGGCCTTGGCTTGATGAAACAGCTCCTCCTCCCTATACGCCAATTCCTCATTCCTACCCATATCCTCAACAGATCCGTTCGCCCGCAGGCGTCTATACTCCTTGAGAGCATGAATAGTGATTTTTATGCTCTCTTCCATTACCTCGGGATCAGCCAGTCTGAACGCTTCCGAATAACTTACCACATGGATGATCTGCGGGCTGGTTCCGTCCCTGGGTTCTATATCGTCCATCATGGCGGTAACTGCGGCGAGTTGGGCTTTGGCCCTGTCGGCATCGGGCGAAAAATAATCCAGTCCTCCCCTGGGCTGGAGGTATACTCGGAAACCGGGTTCTTCCAGTTCGCGAACCAGACGTAGCAGAACCTTAGCCTTGGCCAGATCCTGAATCCCCCAAGTGTATTTTGGAGTATTCAGCATTGTCTGGAGCACGAGGGTTTGGATTCCTTGTAGCTTGGCTGCCTTGGCCGCCACGAAACCGGACAATACATAGCCCAGGTCATCGGAGCCCCGGAATGCGAAATGATGTGGTACATTGGGCTCGAAAGGCTTATTTGTGGACGCTATGTAGGAAAGAGTCTGAAAATGTTCCTTGAGATTGTCCAAAACCGAGTTGGGTCCCCTGCCGTCCAGCTGACAGAACCACCACAGCGAAAGGGCATGCCAGGCTATGTCTATGGTTTCCTCGTTGAGCTTGGCCAGGGCGGGCACGTTCTTGGTGCCGGCGTAGGCTCTCACCAACATGGGTCTTGCGGCTTCCCATACGGCCGCGAATTCCTCTCGGCTGGCTATTGGTACTCCTCCCCCATTGCTCTTGCCTTCCCAGCTTTCGCCGAAACTGGACTGGGTCAGCTGCGAGCTGCCTATGGAGAGAACATCCAGGTATCGGCCTGAAGCCAAGCGTTTAGTCCAATCCAGGAATAGTTTAACCGCTTCTTTTCTGTCGGGCAGGTAAGGGCCTGCGTGAACCCTGGTGAGTGGCGGCAGGCTATGGGCAATACCATGCTCTACCCTGGACGTGAGCCTGTCGCCCTTTAATCCATACCCCCGGTAGCCGGAACGTTCTACAGGTTTTACGCCCTCATAACTCTTATCCCTGACTATCTTCTCTCCGAAACTCATTCGCGCGCTGTCGTACTTGAGGCCTTCGGACATTGACACGGGCATTAGCTCCTGGGGGATCCCGAGCTTTTCCATGGTTTCATGGGGAGTCTCATCGCCTAAAAATACTTCGGCAGTATCGGGAAAACGCTGGAGTACCGCCTCGCAGGCCTCGGGAAGGCCGGCGAAGAAAAGGCCGCGCACATGCCCACCGTCGGCGGAAAGTAGCTTCTCCCGTTTAAGAAATTCCCGCAAGGCTGAATAGACTCTCAGGGCGTCGACCGGATCCAGCCTATAGCTCAAGCCCAATAGGCTTATTCCCTTATTGCGGATCCAAGTACGCAAGTACCTGCCCCCAGCTCCCCGTGCTATGACCTCGAGATCCTGACTGACATCCTCGTCGGCTATCCATGATCTAATGCCGCACTGATCCAATACTTGGGAAAAGGAAAGAATGCCCAGGGTGTGGACATCTACGGCAGGATGCAATAATCCGAATACGTCTTCTTT
>CAZHSK010000237.1:0-2297 GCA_964535235.1 uncultured Treponema sp.
CCATCGGCCGCCGCGGCGATGTGGTGCTGATCATGTCCAACGGCGGCTTCGACAACATCCACGAAAGGCTGCTGGGGTCATTGTAGAATCAAACCACTTGCCGTATTTCACCCGTTTCGATCGAAAGCGTCAGCCAGAGTTGCCAGTCATGGACTCTGCAGCGGTTAGCTGCCGGGCGAAGCTTGTCACGCCCTGCAGCGATCGGGGTGTTGCCATTATCGCGGCGGTGCCGGCAGCGGCTTTGGGCCGGATGAAAAAAAGGCTCATTGGGCCCTTAAAGGCCAATTCGAGTGTTTTCGCGATGAATCAAGAGGTGCCAAAATGTTGCATTTGAAAAAGGCGGATATCGTTATCATCGGTGGGGGCGCTTCAGGAACCATGGCGGCCATTCATGCGCACAGGGTCAACCCGAAGCTGAAGGTCGTACTGTTGGATAAAAGCAAATTAGAAACTTCTGGCGGCGCCGGCAAGGGCATGGATGCGATCAACACCATCGTTCTGCCTCCTCACTGCCGGCCCGAAGACTTTGTGGCCATGCAGACCAAGATAACCGAAGGCGTCCTGGATCAAGAAGTTTCTTTTGTCTATGCCGAACTGGGCCCCCAGTTGGTAACGGAGTTGGAAGGAATTATGGGCCGGTCCAAGGGCGACCTTTTCCCTGTGGACAAGGAAGGGAATTACCAGCTGCGTTATGTCCAGCCGGTCAACAAGCCCATGATGCTTTACATGGACGGCGGGGACTTAAAGAAGCGTTTGGCGAAGGCCGCCCGTGCTACGGGGGCTGAAATCCTTGACCGCACCCCGGCTCTTAAAATTCTGGCCGAAGGGAGCCGCGTCCTTGGAGTGCTCGGGTTCAACATCTGGAACGGCGATTATGTATTCATCAGGGCCAAGGCGGTCTGCCTGGTCGCCGGACCGGCCGGCCGCTTGGGCTTGGCCAGCTCGGGCTATCTCTCGAACACCTACGAGTTTCCAGGCAACAGCGGGGACGGATACACCCTGGCCTATGATGCCGGAGCGGAACTGGTGAATATGGAATGCTACCAGGCGCTGACCATGCTGAAGGACTTTCAGGGGCCGGCCTGTGGGTTTGTTGCGGGAACAAGGGGGGCCACTTCTACCAACCGCGTGGGGGAGGCTATCTGGACCCATCCTTATCCCTCCGGTGACACGCGTCTGGGCACTTGGCGGACGTTTGCCGAGGGCAAGGGCCCTATATATCTGCACACCCATCATCTTCCGGAAGAAGTTATCCAGATTATCGAACACATTCAGTTCGGGATGGAAAGAACCGGACGGCACCTCTTTCACAAGGGCAGAGGGCAGGATTACCGCAAGCCTCGTTGTCTGGAACTGGCTTTTGCCGAAGAAATCGGCGCCTGCGGCGGGCATAGCAGCTCGGGAGTAAATGCCAACGGCAGGGGGGAAACCAATATCCAGGGCCTCTATGTGGCGGGGGACGTGGATGCTGGGTTGCCCTACTCTTTCTTGGGCGGGGCCTTGGCGATGGGCGGGGTGATCGGGGAGGAGGCGGCTCGGTATGCCGCCGGCTCGAATTGGGAAAGCGGCAATCCCCGGCCATGGGCCCGGGAACAGATCCACGAATTCGAAGCGCCGCTGAAGAGGAAAAAGGGCTTGCCCCCCCATTGGGTCGAATTTAAGGCGAGAACCCGCCTGCAGTACTACCTCAAGCCGCCCAAGAATCCCGACTATCACGAAATCGCGATTGGGTGGATGGAAAGGATCCGCCAGGAAGACCTGCCTGAAATAAAGGCGGAAGACTACCATGGCTTGCTGAAAACCCATGAAATCCGGTCCATCCTCATGGTGGGAGAGATGATGGCTCGCGCCAGCCTTTTTAGAGACGAGAGCCGCTGGGGGTACCCGCACTGGCGAGTGGATATCCCCGAAAAAAAGACAGAATGGGAGAGGACCTGGGTATCCATTCGCCGAGGAGATAAAGGGATGGAGCTGAGTAAAAAAAGAGTCCCTCCCTATCGCTGGAGTTGCTCGACCAATATGGAGTATGCGTATCCGCGCCTTTCTTTTGACGTGGGAGTTCCCTTCAAGAAGGATGCCTCCTATAACAATCCTCCCGGCGACCCCTGGACCCAGTCCCGCATGGAGAGGGCGGAGCGAAGCAGCAAAAAGGGTTCGGTGACAAGAAAAGGATAGCGCCATGAAGGCCAAGAAAATGAGACCTGAAGAGCCCGGTTATGCCTGGCTGGAAGTCGACCGGCAAAAGTGCAACCACTGCGGGCTGTGTGTGGAAATGTGCCCGATGGACGTCCTTCGTT
>CAZHSK010000238.1:0-2288 GCA_964535235.1 uncultured Treponema sp.
TAGTGCCCGTACTCTGCGGAGCCTCCCGGCGCAACGTAGGCATACAGCCCCTCATAGACGCCGTGGTGGACTATCTGCCTGCCCCCGATGAAGTGGAACCCACAAAAGCCTTCCACACCAAGAAGGAAGAAGAGCTGGAAGTGCCCTGCAAGGCATCGGGCTATCCTCTTGGCCTCGTGTTCAAGGTGCAGTGGGACAGAGAGGCCGGCCCTCTCTGCTATGTGCGCATGTATTCCGGCAGCATCCATAACGCCAGCGTGGTCTACAATGTTTCCAAAAAAAAGAGGGAACGCATCACTAGGCTCTTGCGGATGCACGCCAACAAGAGCGAGCCTATGGATTCAGCAGAGGCAGGAGACATCGCCGTCCTGGTGGGTCTTAAAAATGCCCAGACCGGCGATACTATCGGCACCGAAGGCTGGCCCGTGCTATTGGAGCGCATGCATTTCCCCGAGCCTGTAATCTCCGTATCCATAGAGCCCAAAACCCTTTCGGATAGGGAAAAACTCAAAGAAACCCTGGATATCCTATCCCGCGAGGATCCCACCTTCGCCACCAGGGACAATGAAGAAACCGGACAGCTCATAATCTCAGGCATGGGAGAGCTCCACATCGACGTCCTGGTAACCAGGATGATCAGGGATTTTAAGGTCCAGGCCAAGGTAGGCAACCCTCAAGTAACCTACAGGGAGTCGATCACCAAGGAAGTGCGCCAGCGCCAGGAGTTCTTCAAAGTCCTCGCAGGCAAGGAAAACAGAGCAGCCCTGAGCATTATCGCCACCCCTCTTTCCAGGGGAAGCGGCAATACCTACAAAAAAGCCCTCAGGGCGCCCCAGGTGCCCGAAGAAATATTCGATGCCATTGAGCGGGGAATCACCTCTGCCTTCGCTTCGGGAATTCAGTTCGGCTACCCCGCCGTCGATATTGGCATCAGCCTTGTGGACATAGAGTACGACGAACTCACCGCCAGTCCTTTCGCCTTTGAAGCTTGCGCCAACATGGCTTACGACGAAGCATGCCGAACAGCGGGTCCGGTTCTTCTGGAGCCCATCATGAAGGTGGATATACTCACTCCCAAGGATTTCATGGGCGAGGTGATGAGCCTCGTGTCACAGAGGGGAGGCCTGATCCACGGCTCGGATTCCAAGGCCATGACGGAAATAGTCCATGCCGAGGCGCCCCTATCTACGATGTTCGGATTTACTACCTCGCTGCGGTCGGTAAGTCAGGGAAGAGCTTCTTTCTCCATGGAGTTCAGCCACTTTCAGCCCAAGACACGCTAAAAAGGTATAATTAGAAGCAGGACAGCACGTAGGCGCCTAGCAGGGTTTCCAGCTTGTACAAGTCATCCCTTTCCTCGATTCCCTCGCTGGATCTCATCTGGGTTTCCAGTTCGCCCACAAACCAGAAAAAGAGCCCGAATTTGGGGTCGATTCGGAAAGCATACTCCAGAAAATCAGGAGCCCTGCCAGCCGAGCCGAACAGAAGGGAGGGTATTGCCCTGGCAATGCTGACGAAGCGTCTGAAGGCAGAGCTCATCTTGCCAGCCCTGTAGTCTTCGATAAACACTTTGAGGTCTTCGAAGAGAATTTGCTTGGGCTTTTCCTCGGACTCGTTTACCCAGGTTTTGTGTACGAGAAGTTCGACGTTTTCACGGAAAACCCGGAGCAGGTGGAAGGTTCTTATGAGGCGCTGGTCCTCGCTGCAGTGCACGTAGAAGGCAAACTCGCCGGGATTGCCGAGGACGTCGGCCAGACGAATCGCGTAGGATTCTCGTATGGCGCCCTTTTCACGGACGAGAGACTGGAAGAGCTCTATCGTCCTTTTTTCGGTGTCGGTCAGATAGGCATCCAACACTGATGGTTCGGCATAATCCATGGCAGTACGATGTCGAAACAGCACCTTTTGGTCAAGGGGGTTATAAAGCCGCATATTCGGCTGAGATCAGGATAGGGATTCATAAAGAGAATTTTGAAAAAACCCTTGCGTCGGCATGGCCTGTGGATGATAATTCCGCCCATGAGTAATGATATCAATGTGAGTAAAAACCTCAACGTGGGCGTCGGTTTCGTGCCTCAATCGTATCTCAAGCCAGGGGAAAACGAATACAGAATACGGGAGGAGCAGTTTTTAGCCACCGGGAAGGATCCTTCCAAATACCGAAAATTGGAGCCCTTCGAACTCGAAACCCTGGTCCGCCAGCATAACAGCTGCGGCGATTGGTCCCAAATACTGGTATCCGATCCCTTCATACCCGATCTCATCAGCAATACCTACTTCGCAGGCTT
>CAZHSK010000239.1:0-2279 GCA_964535235.1 uncultured Treponema sp.
TGAACGACCTGGTCAGCTATACCCGCAAGCACAACGAAGAGAACGGCGAAGACAACAGGGACGGCACTGAAGCCAACTGGTCCCAGAACTTTGGCGCAGAAGGCCCAAGCGAAGATATGGCCATCGAGGCCAAGAGAAACCGTCAGCTGCGTAATTTCATGGCCACACTACTCCTCTCCATTGGCACCCCCATGGTTCTGGGGGGCGATGAACTGAGGAGGACCCAGCGAGGCAATAACAACGCTTACTGCCAGGATAACGAAACAAGCTGGTACGACTGGAAAGGAGCCGAGCGCCACGGCGATCTTTTGGATTTCTTCTCCGCCCTTGTCGCGTTCAGAAAAGAACACCCCGCCTTCAGGCGTCCCGAATTTTTTACCGGCCAGGACACCGATAACAACTTGCTGCCCGACATAACCTGGTACGACGAACGAGGCCTTTCCCCCGACTGGATGTCCATGAACCACACTCTGGCAGCCCTGATCGACGGCTCGGCCCAGGAAGCCTGGGGTAGGAGCGAGGCTCTTTCTCCAAGCGCCCACGATGAGAAGGATGCCGGCGACGACGACTTTTACCTCATGTTCAACGCCTCTGCCCACGGTATTGTCTTTACCGTTCCCAAACACCCCCGAGGTCTCGCCTGGCATAAAGTCCTGGACACCGCCACAACCCCCTCACAGCGCAGCATTTCCGTCAGCGATGCCAGGCGCAGCCTGCCAGTCGGCCATACCTGCCCTCTGGCCCCCCGCTCAATAGTCCTCCTCGTGGCGCCCCGCTCTTTATAATTGCCGCGCCCACGGCCGATCAGTCTCAACTTGCCCCGAGCCAGGGGTAATCCGTATATTCTACTCACGGTACAGTATGGACAGACAAGAAAAGCCAACAGCGGCCTATTATCTTCGCCGCGGAATACGAGAACTTTCGATACACAGACCCGATAAAGCCATAAGCAGCCTCCGCCAGGCAGTTGACTCCATTCCCCCCTCCTGTTCGGAAGAACTCTCCCAGGCCCTCTACTGGCTTTCCGTAGCCCTCATCCGCCTGGATGAAAGACCCATGGCGGTAAAAAGCCTGGCTTCGGCCCAAAAGCTGCGTCGCCGGGGCTATGCCAGACGCCTTTATCTGCGAACCGTCAATGAATACGGCATGCCCAAGCAGGAAAGCCCAGATCTGGACGATTTCTACGCCTTTACCAGCATCCAGATGGCCTACTATCTATCCAAAAAAGCCAAGGGCAGATTCGATTCCTTCCAGGAAAGGGATATGGTGCTCAGGCTTATAATGGATGCCTGGAAGCAGCTGGGCGGTACCGGCGAACTGAACGAAAGGGACAGCTGCGAAAAACTAGACGTATTCCGTAGAACCAAGATTAACTATCCCAGCTTCGGTCTTTCCTCACCCAGCCAGCTGGCTATATCCAGGACAATTATCCGTGCCAGTTTTGAATCAGCCGACAGAAGCTCCCTTCGGGCATCGGCTCGCTGCTCCTGCGGCTCCGGCCTGCCTTACGGGCAATGCTGCGGTCGGGTGAAACACCTAAGGGAGCTCTAATCCGCCTTTAACTGTTTCGTTTACACACAATTGAGAGCCCATTTTTTCTTACCATGTCATTATGAAACAGTAAACCTCTTCCTAGCTGATACCGGCTGACTCAATTCAAGAATATCAGCATTACCGCAGCAATTTAGTATTAGTATAAATACATATAATATAAATAAATAAAAAATATTCTAAAGATATTTTTTATATATCTCTTTTTTGGCATGGCATATGCTTGTATATAGCCAGAGGAGAGAAAACATGAGAAAAAGCAGTTCGTACATGAGCACCGGTTCCGACGCCTCGGATGAAAATATTCTCTCAATTTACCTTAAAGAAATTAATAAAATTCCCTTGCTCACCAGAGAGCAGGAAAATGATTACGCCACCAGGGCAGCCAAGGGTGAAAAATTCGCTCAAGATATGCTGGTAAAGTCCAATCTTCGCTTTGTCGTCAATGTGGCGAAAAAGTATCAAAACCAGGGCCTTCCCCTATCGGATCTCATCTCCGAAGGTAATATCGGCCTTATGAATGCCATTGAACGCTACGATGTAAGCAAGGGTTACCACTTCATATCCTATGCAGTCTGGTGGATTCGCCAGGCTATACTCAAGGCTGTATGCGAAAAAAGCCGCATGATCCGCCTCCCCCTCAACAGGGCCAACGAGCTCGTGCAGATTGAAAAAGCCAGAAAGAATTTCGAAGGCCTCTCGGAAGATCAGGAAATTCGCGATGTGGC
>CAZHSK010000240.1:0-2264 GCA_964535235.1 uncultured Treponema sp.
TGATAATGAAGACGCTTCCCCGGGGCGCCAGGGCAAGGTTTGTGGCCAAGCGGGAGCTGGGATACGGGATTCCCCTTATTTCTCTTATTCTAAGAGTCGCGGGGCATAGCCTTGTCAGGCGTAAGGGCGATGCCCTGGATGCCATGCGCAGGATACGGCGCATGGCCAGGCGTTGTCGGAGAGAAGGGACTATCCCTGTAATCTTTCCCGAGGGTACGAGATCCAGAACGGGCATCCTGGGCACCTTCCACTCGGCAGGCTACCGAAAAATCCTGGAAACAGAATCCCTCCCCATACTGGTTGCGTCCATGGAAGGGGGATGGAAGATTGCGAATATAAGGGATTTTCTTTTCAATTTCAAAGGCTGTCCATTCTCGGCTACGTATTTAGCCCTACTGCCGGCGCCTAACAATAAAAAAGAGGCCTTGGAGGCTTTGGCTAAATCCAGGGAGTTGATTGAAATTTCACTGGAAGAACAGAGAAGGGGTCAGACCCCCTGAATTCAGGGGGTCTGAAGGGCGTTTTTCAGTTAAAATCGCTGGGTTTGCGCTCGATCCGCTTGCACTTTTCGCACTCGGCCGTATTCTTCACCTTGCCGTTTTCGAATACAGTCTTCATTTTAACTTCGCCGCCGCAGGGGCAGTAGAAGCGCTGGGTGCTGCTGGAGGTTCGCGCGTTTTTAGATACCTGTGCCATGGCATTCTCCTTACAAAGACGGCATACAATATATGGTAGTTCACCATCGTGTCAATCTTGCTATGCCTGAATAAAGCCTCACTTTATCCCGGCAGTTGGGCTTGTGTTAAAAAAAGACCGCCGGGTAAGGAGGAATACCCGGCGGTCAACGCAAAAGGAGGTGCATGAAGAGCAAACTGCTGTCGTCCTGCACTAGTAATAATAATGCACAAACCGGGAAGTTACAAATAAAAATGCCGTAATATTTAAGATTCTTGCTTAGCGGCCTACCATCTTCTCCAAACTCTTCCTGTCCAACCTGATCCATATCGGACGCCCATGAGGGCAACGGGGCAGCTCCAAGGCTAGGGATTGGGTTATCAGGGTCTGGGCTGCCTTGTCCTCCAGGAGTTCTCCATCTTTTATGGCCGCCTTGCAGGCGATGGATGCGAGTATAGCGTCGGCTTTCTCCTCGGCATTGGCCTTGGGAGGAGCATCCTCATCCAGGCTTTCGACTAAAATAGATAGACCCCTATCGCCGAGGAGGGAGGGAACTGCAGTTATAATCAGTTGCTCATTCTTTTTTTCCAGCCTATATCCAATATCCTGGAGAACCTTTATGGAGGCTGCAAGTCTCGTTTTCATATCTTCGTCTTGAATGTCCATGACAAAGGGCACTAAGAGACTCTGGCTTTTACCACTCCTGGATTTCAGTTTCTCAAAGAGAATCCTCTCCTGGGCAGCATGTTGATCCAGGATGAAGAGTTCCTCTTCCGATTCGAAGACAATAAAGGGACCGAAGGCTCTACCTAGATAGCGGAAGGGTTTGCGCTGCAAATCCTCCGATTCTCGAGCCCAGCTTTCTTTTATGTCCTTCTCGCCCTCCATCCTGTCCCAGAAGGCCCTGTCCAAGGCCTTGCCGTCTAGTTTAGGCCAGGTGCCGGCACCTGGAAGACTTGTGTGATGGATAGGCCCCCCGCTGCTCCAATCTAAAGGTTTGGGGCCTTCGCCCAGGCTGGACCTGAGCCGGGCGCGTAGGGCTGAGTGTATGCCCGATTTGAGCGCTTCGGCGTTCTTCAGCCTGACCTCTCGCTTGGCGGGGTGGATGTTGAAATCCGCCTGAGATGGGTCTATGTCGACAAAGAGGAAGGCGCAGGGTTTCGTGCCGCCGGGCATATACTCATTGAATGCGTATTCCAACGCGCCTGAAAGGCCCCATTCGGGAACTCTCCGCCGGTTGACATAGACTTGGAGGTACTTTCTGTCCCTGCGATAGAAGGAAGGGTCGGCGTAAACGATTGTGGTGGGACAGCCGGCGATTTCGGTTTCGAAGAGGGAGAGGACTGGAGCCGGGATATCAGGGTAGAGGAGGACGAGCCTTCGTATCCTGTCCGAAGGAGCCAGGAATTCTAACTCTGCGCCCGAGGACCAGACAAAGGCTATCCCAGGGTGGGCGGCCGCTTTTTCCAGGAAAACCTGGCGGCATTGGGCCGCCTCCGAGGATGGGCGCTTCAGGAACTGCCTGCGCGCGGGGAAACGTTCAAAGATTCCCCTGATGCTGACGCTGGTTCCCCTCCGGGCTGGGGCTG
>CAZHSK010000241.1:0-2249 GCA_964535235.1 uncultured Treponema sp.
CGTAGGTATGAAGCTGAGCGGCATTAACCACAATGCCTTTCGCCTCCATGTTGGTGAGAATTGGAATAAGGGGCATTTCCATAGTGTAGAAGATATCTTCCAAGCCATCTTTTTTCAGTGCTTCACTGAAGCGCAGGTAAAGTCGATAGGTGAAGTCGGCGTCTTCACAGGCATAGCGCGTTGCGCGATCTATTGTGACAGACTCGAAGGTAAGGCCTTTTTCCACTACATCGCTGAAGGAAAGGCCTTCTAGGCCCAGTATCCTTGAAGCCAAGCTTTCGAGGGAAAAGGAATTGGATTCGGCATCCAGCACCCATGAGGCAATCATTGTGTCGAATATCCTAGTCGTGACCTCTATTCCCATTTTTTTAAGTACGTGAAGATCATATTTAATATTATGACCCACTACGCGGGAATCGGAAGATAGAAGCCTTGTCAATTGACGTTGTGCGGCATCTATTGTAATTGTCTTCGAGTCCGGCGACTTGATAGGTATGTAGCGCGCATCGCCAGACTCGAGGCACAAGGAAAAACCAATAATATTTGCGTGTATCGCGTCGATGCTGTCGGTTTCAGTGTCGAAAGCAAAGGCTTTCGCCTTAATGCAGCGGTTTACGAATTCCGCCAGTTCTTCCTCGTTTGTGATTGCCGCATAGATGGATTCAGTCTTTATTTCGGGGGAGATGAAGGTGATTTCGTCGGTAACCGGTGGAACAACAGCGATGTGCGATTGTGCATCAGAAAAATCCAGCTCACCTTCCTGGCGCTTTTTTACTTCAGCCGAGGAGGGAGTAAGGCCTTCCTCATTCGGGGGGCATAGCACGAGACTTTTCATGCCCTCTCTCAAAAAAATTGCCGATGCCGCCTTCCGATCCAGGTTTCCCAACTCCAATGCATCCAGGTTGGGAATTCCAATATCCAGGTTGTTGGAGAGGGTAATAAGCCTTTTTGATAGTTCGGCATCAATTCTGCCCGACTCGAGCTTGTTCTTGAGAGAATCGGGTTTTACTTCATCCAGGTTAAGGTAGATGTCATCCAGGGACTTGAAATTCTGCAGAAGCTTGAGGGCGGTTTTTTCTCCAATGCCCCGGACACCGGGAACATTATCAGATGCATCGCCGGTAAGGGAGAGAAAATCCAGGATGCGGTCGGGACCGACTCCCCATTCCTCCATCACGGCATGGGAATCCAACTCTTTAAAACCAAAGCCCTCCTGGGGCCTCAAGGCGCGTACTGGACCGCCCACCAATTGGAGAAGATCCTTGTCGCCAGAGACGATGTAGCATCCCCGGCCTTCCCTGCGGCAGCGTTCTGCGAGGGTTGCGATGACATCGTCAGCCTCATAGCCCTCCATTCTCAGGCTCTTCACCTTCAAGGCTTCCAGGATTTCCTCTACCAATGGCACCTGATCTATAAGGTCTTCGGGAGTCTTCTGCCGCGTAGCCTTGTAGGCTTCGTACATTTCATGACGGAAGGTCTTGCCCCTGGAGTCGAAAACCGCAGCGAAGGATTGAACCTTTCGCTGCTCCAGGAGAGAAAAGAGAAACCGGAAGAAGCCATAGACTGCCGATACGTTTTTGCCCGAGGAATTCCGCAGAGGACGGGAGAGGAAGGCAAAGTAGGAGCGATAAATAATGGCATACACATCGAGAATATAGAGGGCTTTGGATGGCTCTGCTCCGTTCATCGCTTATTTCCTGGATTCTTCATAAGCTTCTATTATCTGATAGGCGGCATTTATTTTCGTGCTTGTCTCCGTCGCCTTCTTGTGAGCTTCGGGGGAGGAGGAGTTTCTGTCGGGGTGGTATTTGAAAAGCAATTTCTTGTAGGTAGCCTTTACCTCAGCGAAGGGCGCATAAGGTTTCAACCCCAGATATCGGTAGGCCTCTTCGATTACCGTCGCGGTGCTTTCCGTGGAATTGCCCGAAGCGTAGCGGCGGCTTTGCTCCTGCCTAGCCCGCTGTTCCCGCTGAGCCTGAGCCCTGGCCGACTCGGCTTCCCTTTTTTCTGTCTCCGTCTTGCTGGTATCCAGAAAGTCGTCCAGTTCCGCCATGGCGGCATCCAGATCAGGATCTCCATAGCTGGTCCGCCTGGCGTTTTGTCCCCGAGGCTGTGCATCGGACATACCGGAATTAACCCAAGCCTTCACCAACCTTTCTAGACGCTCAAAAATCTGATCCACCGAGAACTCCTTGGAATGACGAGGCTTTTCCAACTTTACTCCAGGGGGCTTCCATTCGGCAACACCT
>CAZHSK010000242.1:0-2226 GCA_964535235.1 uncultured Treponema sp.
CTAGGGGCCAATATAGGTACGACGATCGATGCTTTTCTGGCTTCGGTTTCAGCGGCGGCCAGCACCAATGCAAAACGGGCGGCCTGGGCACATATTCTGTTCAACGTGCTGGGCACGGTGTGGGTTATCATTGTCTTCAAGCCATTTTTAGCCCTGGTGGGCTGGGCCGTACCAGGGGAACTCGTGCCCGGAAGCGTGGGGCTCCACATCGCCATGCTCCATACCCTTTTCAACAGCCTCAACACTCTGGTGATGCTACCCTTCGTGTCCAAGTATGCAGGGCTACTTTGTCGCCTTATCCCGGAAAAGCCCGGAGAGGCGGAAATTAGGACTATCTACCTGCCCAAAGCCCTTATGGCCACCCCTGAACTTTCATTGCTGCAGGCACGGAAGGAAATAGGTGATATGGCTAGCCTGGCCAGGAGCATGTTCGCCAGGGTTCGCAAGGACTTCGAATCCCCTCAGATCGACTACGAGTCGGAGATAGAGTGGTTTTCCGCTAAGGAAAACTACGCCGACACGATGTACGAAGAGTTGTCCAAATTTCTTCTGGCGGTTTCCAATTCAGATCTTTCGGATAAAACCAGGCTGAGGGTGAGCATTAAGCTGAGGATTGTGTCGGAGCTGGAGAATATCACCGATGAATGCTTGAGCTTGGCTTTGCTGCTGAAAAAGAAGAGCGCCAAGGGTTTGGTGTTCGAAGAGGATTCCTTCGAGGCCCTTCAGCCTTTATCCACCCATGTGGAAGAGTTCCTGTCTTTCGTGGCCGAGCGCCTTAACAGGGGCATCACGGAGATTGAGTTGGCCATGGCCTCCGAGATGGAAAACGAGATTGACGACGACAAGAAGCGTTTGAAGAAGCAAGCCAGGCAGCGCCTCAAGGAGGGTGCCGATGTCAAATCCGAGCTTCTGTATATTGATTTTGTGCGGCACATGGAAAAGGTGGGCGACTACGCCTACGCAATAGCAGGCGAGCTGAGGAACTTTCCGGGTCGCTAGGGCTGCGTCGGTGGCGCCCGGCGCGGGCGGGGCCGCTGTATGGGTTAAGAGGCCGCGGGGCACGCGCCGGGCGTTGCCCGCAGCTGCAGTTGCCGCCTAGGGCGGCGCTACAGCCCTAAGAGAGCCGGCAACTCGTACACTTCCTGCACATTTCTAACAAGGATTCCCCCCATTCCCAGGGCCAGCGCCGGCTCTATGTCCACATCCTGCCTGTCCCCAATGGACACACAGGCGGCCGGTGGCAGGTTCAGGCTAGAGCACACGGCCTTGAAGGGTTCGTGAGAGGGTTTGGATTTTCCGGTATTGTCCAGGCCAACTACCGTTTCGAAGTGCCGGGCAACTCCAAGGGCTTGGAGGCTGGCTTGGCCTACTGATTGGGGGTTGTTGGTGAGGAGAGCCAGGCGATACCTCGTGGCGAGGAGCCCCAGCACTTGATCCAGTTTTGGGTCGGGCTTGAGCCATTCATCGGGTATTAAGGCTTCCTCCCGCCAGCGGATTATGCTGGGCATGTCCACGCCCAGCGCGAGAAAATGGTTGGCCATGCTGGTGGCGGGCAGGCCGGAGGTGCGGCGCGCTGCGCGCGCCGCACCCAGGAGTTCGGCCGCCTGGAGTGGGCTTTTCTTCAAGAAGCCCGCCAGGCGTTCAACCTGGGAGCTTTCCTGGAAGCGGTAATAGTCGCGGTTTTCGTACAGTGTGCCGTCCATGTCGAAGACCAGGGCGGCAATGGCCGAGGGCTGTATGCCTAGAAGCTTCACGGTTTATCTGCGGCTCCGTAGGGTATTACTTCTTCTGGCGGTATGGGTGCCTTGGCTTCGTTTTCGCCCGCGGGCACAAAGCCCAGGCTGCCCTGACGGGGGCCGCCCTTTTCCATCTGCTTTTTTATCAGCTTGGCCACCACGTCCCTGTTGTCCAGGAGGGAGGAGAGGGAACGGTCATGATGGATGAGGCTGATTATCTGGGCGAAAAGGCCGGTTACATCGGCCTGGATATACCATTCCTTATGCAGGAGTTCTTCGTGGTGCACTGCATTGGTGCCGATAATTCTGTAAAAATAACCCTGCCTGTACGCAGCGTCGAAATCGTCAATGGCGGTTCCATTGAAAAGAGGCAGGGAGATGGCGCAGATAACCTTGGCGGCGCCCAGTTCCTTGAGGTTTTTCATGCCCTTTATGAGAGTGCCGCCAGTACCGATCATATCGTCGGCCATGAAGATGGTCTTGCCTTCCA
>CAZHSK010000243.1:0-2224 GCA_964535235.1 uncultured Treponema sp.
CTGGACGAAGTTCAGGTGCGGGATTGCGTGCACAAGTTCGAAAGCTACAAAAACCTGGAAGAGCGCAGGCTGGAAGTGATCAAGGGTATTTCCGCCTTGGGGAAACTGGATGAAACCCTCTACGCCAATATAAACAAGGCTTCTACGCTTTCCGAGTTGGAGGATCTCTGGGCTCCTTATAAAAAGAAGAAGAAGACCAGAGGCATGCTAGCCCAGGAGCGGGGCTTGAGCCCCCTGGCCGAGATCATGCTCTCCAAGGATAAGGCTACGGTGGATGCCGCGGCCCCCGGGTTCCTTCGCCAGGACGATGAGCATCCCGAACTCTCGGTTGCCAGCGTGGAAGAGGCCATCGCGGGTGCCAAGGATATTATCGCCGAGCGCCTCTCTCAGGATATTGAAATGAGGGCTGCCCTCAAGGATTGGTATCGAAAGACGGGCAAGCTGGTAACCAAAGGGGTGGGCGATGAGGAAGCCAGAGAGAAATCTACCTATCAAATGTACTGGGATTACTCCGAACCCCTGGCTACCCTCAAGAGTCACCGGGTTTTAGCGGTAAACCGCGCCGAGCGTGAGGCTGCCCTGGATGTGAGCATAGAAGTGGATCTGGAGAGCGCCGCCGATCTGCTTAAGAATAAAGCATTTATACATAATGAATACCACGAAGCGGCCATCGAAGACGGGCTTACCCGCCTTCTCTCCCCCGCGGTGTTGCGAGAAATTCGCTCCGATGCCACAGAGTACTCCGAAAGCCACGCCATCGATGTCTTCTCTGAAAACCTCAAGAATCTCCTGATGCAGCCCCCCATAAAGGGATCCCGCGTGCTGGGCATAGACCCGGGTATACGCACGGGCAGCAAGTGCGCGGCCCTGGATGAGACAGGCAAGTTTCTGGACTATTTTGTGATAAACCAGGAAACCAGGCTGGAAGAGGCCAAGAAGGCTATCGCCGCCTCGGTTAAAAAGCACAACATCCAGATAATCGCCGTGGGCAATGGCACCGCAAGCCACGAGGTGCAGGCGGCGGTCGCGGCCTCCATGGAAGAAAATAGTCTCGACTGCCGCTTTACCGCGGTGGACGAAGACGGCGCCTCGGTCTATTCGGCCTCCGACTTGGCCAGGGAAGAATTCCCCGACCTCGACCTCACCATCAGGGGCGCCATATCTATTGGAAGACGCCTCCAGGATCCTCTGGCCGAACTGGTTAAGATCGATCCCAAAAGCATCGGGGTTGGGCTTTATCAGCACGATGTCAACCAGAAGAAACTCACCGAGCGCCTGGACGAGGTGGTGGGATCGGTGGTCAATCAGGTGGGAGTAAACCTGAATACCGCCAGCCACGCTCTCTTAAAGTACGTTTCGGGCATCAACCTGGGGTTAGCCAGGAAAATTGTCAAATTCAGGGAAGAAAAAGGAGCCATTAACTCCCGGGATATGCTCATCAAGATACCGGGTCTGGGCGAGAAGACCTTCGAGCAATGCGCGGGTTTCCTTAAAATACCCGAAAGCCCGAACGAGCTGGATAACACCTGGGTTCATCCCGAAAATTATGCCCTGGCAGCGGAATTGTTGGCGCTGCTTAAGGCGGGGTCTGACCCCACGCATGAACAACGCAAGGCGCTGCGGGAAAAATATTTGGTGGGCGATACCACGCTGGATGATATTCTCGTGGAATTGAAAAAACCCAACCGCGATCCCCGCGAAAACCTGCCTCCCCCTATTCTGCAGAAAGGCGTGCTGGCCTTTGAAGACCTCAAGGAAGGCATGAAGGTCACTGGCAAGGTGAAAAACGTGGTGGATTTCGGCGCCTTTGTGGACATAGGCATAAAGGAAAGCGCCCTTATCCATGTATCGGAGCTTTCGGACCGCTTCGTGCGCGACCCCATGGAAGTTCTCAAGGTGGGGGATGTGAAGGAATTCACCATTATCAGCCTGGACCTCACGCGAAAACGCATTGGGCTGTCGCTCAAGCAGGGCTCGGCTAGCCAGCAGCAGGGAACTAAGCCGCACGGTGCGCAGCCGCAGCAAGCTCAGGTAAATATCGAGCGCCAGCAGGACTTTCAGCCGCAGGCTGCGCAGCATCCGGTTCGCCCGGCAGAACGTCCGCAGGCCAGAATTCGGCTCAAACCCAAGGATGCCCCTGGTCCTGTCCCAGAGCGTCGTGGTACCCAGACGCCCCGCGGCCCGGAACAAAGAGCCCCTGAACGGAGGGGTCAGGAATACAATA
>CAZHSK010000244.1:0-2214 GCA_964535235.1 uncultured Treponema sp.
TATCCCTGCGCACGGATTCGGGTAGATGGGATAGGCTGCGCTCCACCCATTCGGCGTTCCCGATGTTGACCAAGAGAAGGGTGAGTATCATGAGGGGGAAGGGCGCCACCTGGAGGACCTGGGAGGGGACATTGGGCATCAGTGGCTGGAGCACCAGGCCCATCCACTGCAGAAGCGAGAAGAAATAAGCGCCTATGGCCGCCCTGAAGGGCCGCCAGCCCCCAAAGATGGTGATCGAGAGGATAATCCAGCCTATGCCGTCCAAACCGGAAATGGTTCCCTTCCATCCCGCCTTCACTGAGAGGGAATAGATGGGACCGGCCAGACCGGCGATGGCGCCGCCCGCGACCGTATAGAGGTAACGGAGAAGGTTTACATTGGCGCCCCGTACGTAGGCTGCCCTGGGGTTTTCACCGAGGCCTTTCAGCATTATGCCGGGCTTGGTGCGCTCCATGTAGAACCAGGACAGAAAGATGAGGAGAAAGCTGGAATAGGTGACAATATCGTGGCGGAAGAGGAGGGTCCCGATGACGGGGATGGAACTAAGGCCTGGAATAGGACTCAGGTTCAGCCGAGGGCCCGGCATGCCCATGATAGGGTTGCCCAAGAAGTAGGCGAGATCGCGGCAGAGCATGGCTAAAACGTAGCCGACAGCTACCTGGGACTGCTTAAGCGTAATGCTCGCGAAGGCCACTACCAGGGCGACTGCAGCGCCGATGGCCGCTCCCGCCAGGAAGCCCAGGGCCAGGCTGCCCGTGGCCAGGGAAGCGGCGAAGCCGCCCATGGCCGAGAGAAGAATCATGCCGTTCATGGCCAGGTTCGATACGCCGGCCTTTTCGCTTATAGTCTCGCCGAGTACTCCGAAGAGAATGGGCGCTGAGGAGCTCAATATCCCGGAAAGTCCGAAGAGGAGGGCATCGCTTGTCATAGGCTCCCCCTCTTTTTGCCAACAAGCTTGAGGCGCAGCCCCTTGCCCATGAGGACGAACAGGACTAGGAAACCCTGAATGACTCCCGCCAAGGACGAATCGAGCTTGAGCACTATGGGCAGCTGTATGGAGCCCACGCTGAGGGCGGCGAAGAAAAGCGCCACGGGGCCGGCGAATACAGGGCTGTAGTTTACTAGCATGGCCACCATCAGGCCGGTATACCCATACCCGCTGGAAATGGAAGGTATGAGGCGGTGGTAGACCGAAGTAACCTGGACCGCTCCGGCAAGACCTGCAAAGGCGCCGCAAAGGGCAAAGGATAGGAGCATATGCTGCCAGGTTGGCACTCCCAGAAGATAGGCAGCCTTAGGGTTTTTCCCTACCGCTTTTAGGCGAAGGCCGAAATGGCTGCCCCTCAGTAGCATAAATGCCATGATTATTGCCAAGGCTGCCAGGACAAGCGGCACTGGGGCCAGCCTAGACTTGGCCGATAGGGTGGGCATCCAAAGCTCAGGCTCGAAGGGGAGGGTGCCCGACATGGATGCGACGCCTGGCCTTTTCCAGGGGCCGAATATAAGCCAGAGATTGAGGGCAGTGGCCACAAAGTTAAGTCCCAGACCGCCGAAAATTTCGTTCACACCCCCGAAGGTTTTCAAGGCTCCGGCAAGCAATGCCCAGAACATTCCGCCCAGCATGCCCGCGGCGACCGAAATCGCGATGATGGTGCCTGGGCTCAGGGCGGTATTCTGAAGGCTTCGAAGCGCCCAGGTACAAAAAATCGCGCCCAGGGTTATCTGGCCTTCGATGCCGATATTCCACAGACCACCCGTAAAAGTAAAAAGGAGTCCCGCTGTGGCCAGGGCCAGAGGAACCCAAGATACCAGGACGTTGGCCGCCACATTGGGCGAGCCGATAGCGCCTTGGACGATGTTCTTGTACGCCTGAAAGGGATCGCTCCCCGTGGCGGCCACAATGGCCGTAGTGAGGGCGAGTGCTGCCAATACGGAACCTGCGCCGAAAATAATTCGTGTAGTCTTGTCGTCACGCATCGCTGTTTCCCTTGAACGCTTCCCAGCCTACACCGCCTATGAGTTCGCCCAACTTCTGAACATTGAGCGATTCTGAAATGATGGGGGGTGTGACTTTTCCTGCGAAAAACACCAGAACCTTGTCGCTGTAGCGGAGGATTTCATCCAGATCGGAGGAGATAAAGAGAATGGCCGTGCCCGAAGCGCAGCGGTCCTTCAATTTTCCCCAGATATAGATGGTGGATTCAATCTCTAGGC
>CAZHSK010000245.1:0-2199 GCA_964535235.1 uncultured Treponema sp.
GTCGCCCGCAGGGCATGGGCATGCAACCCCCACGCCGTGGAGGTGTGCAGGGACTACAACGATGCCCATGGCGACTTGGGCTTAATCACCTTGCCGGAAGAGGCAGAGGGCAAGCTTCTGGACAGACTTGTGGGGGCTGAATAGCTATCACCTAGAGAGCCTTGGCAAGCTCCTCCAGGGTCGTTTTAAGCTCTTTCATCTCTTCCCTGGTCTTCTTGACAAAGGAATTCTCTTCGGGTTTTCCAAGGACTGCCAGCATCTCCTTTTCGCATCTGAAGGTGGCCTTTCTGAAGGGATTGCTCCAGTCCTTCACCCTGGATTCAAAAACCTGTTCGGCTACGAAGTCTGCCAGAACTCCGAGCTCTGAAAAAGCCTTCGCGAGGCCTTCTCTGGATGGTCCGGAAGAGGATTTCTCGGCGGAAACTCTCTGGCCAGACTCAGAATCGGGATAGAGCCAGCCTAGGACAGCCCAGGAGTAACGCAGCTTGTCCAGCGGATATACCGTCGACAGTGTGGCGTACTCCTCGTGGAATTCCTTCCATGTCGGATACGCAGCCGCTTCTGCCTTGGCTAAAACTTCATCGAGTCTGGCCATGGATACCAGAAGACCACCCAGATTCTCCCATTTCATGCCTATGCCATTGTGAAAATCAGGTTGCAGAGTCTGGTCGATACTCTTCCAGTCCTTAGCCTGGTCCTCGGAAGACATGAACTGGACGATCTGTCTTCCGGCAAACCAAAGAAGCATGTCTCTGTAGGCCTTGTACGCCCTGCAGGGCTTGCGCACCACGCAGTCTCTGGCTGAATGTTCAACATCAAGGGCAAGCACCTCAAAAGGAAGGGGATCGTGGGTTGTGGAAAGAAGGGTCTTGGCTGAGCCGGACAGGCGGGCTGCATCATCGGGATGGGCTTTTTTGTACAAGTCCAGCGCATGGTTTGTCCATTCCTCCAGCGACTCCAGGGCTTGAAGGATTTCCTGGGCTGTGTCGGGTGCGAAGGGCGAATATTCAAGGTTGAGGCTTTTGTCGCAACGCTTGTCCCTGGACTTGAACTTGGCCTCGTTCCGCATGAGTGCGTACTGGTTACCTGTCCACCAGTAGGCCGGGGAGAGTAAAAGCCTGTCATTTTTAAAATCATTGTCCACCAGGCAGAAGGGGAGGGGAATGTTGAGTTCGAAGCGGTAATCGCCCTTGGCCAGGAGGCAGAAGGAGGCAAAACGGGAGGAGTGCTTCACCGAAGTGCAGAGCCCTGGCCAGAAGCCTCTGCCTGCTTCTATTTCGCCGTCCGGCGCCCTGGAATTGTGGTTGGAGCCTATTGTCGCCCCTGCGGCCATGTTGGACTGGCCCCGTATGAGGCTGGCGATGAGAAAGCTTGTGTTATGGTGCTGTTCGTGGGCGGGGAATATGAGGTTGTTGAGGATTTCGCAGCAGGACACGGTGGAATTTTCGCCCAGCACCGAGTGGATAAGGCGGGCTCCGTACTTCAAAGCCGAGTTTTCCAGCATGACAAAGCGCACGGCCTTGCAGCCGTAGAATATTTTACAGCCGTAGCCAATCAGGCCATTTACCAGCTCCACGCCTTCGCCTATCTGGGTTCGAGCTTCCTCCTTGGATGAAATGGTGAGGTTTTTAAGCTTATTGGCGCCTTTTATATAGGCACATTCGCCCACCATGACATCCTTTACGATGCCGTTGGATTTGAGTACTGAACCCGAACCTATCATGCCGTAACGTCCGCGCCGGGCATCGAAGAGGCTGTCGCTCATCCTGCAGAACTGTCGAATGAGGCCATCCCTGTCCCTGTAGCGGGCCCATAAGTAGGCATCTCCGCAGGTCATCCCGTCAAAGGGATAGATCCAGCGGCCGCCGACTTCATTCATGACATCGATGGTGATCCGTACATCCTCGGTTTCTCCTTCGGCGATAAAGCCGTTACCGAACTTGGCGTGGTTGGACACATGGATCTCGGCATTGTCGATCAGAATGCAGTTGTCTCCGATTATATAGTGGGCAATGTAGGTACAGTTGTGGATAGCGCAATTATCCCCAATGTCGCAGGCTATGATCTGGGAATTGGCGATTCCGGCGAATAGGGTCAGATCGTGGTGCTCCAGGGCGACCCTTTCCAGCTTGCCTATGCGGACTAAGCCTGCGAAGTAGGTATTGCTGATGAGATCGGGTATGAAGGGATCGGATACCA
>CAZHSK010000246.1:0-2137 GCA_964535235.1 uncultured Treponema sp.
AACACATCCAGAAGTCTGCCCTTGACCATGCAAAGCACGCCGTGGGTTTTACCTCCGGGGATGAGCACGCTGTCGCCTACTGAAATTTTCCTGTGTTCATCCTCAATATGGAATTCGAATTCCCCCTCGAGACAATAGGACAATTGCTCATGGGGGTGCTGATGGCTCGCTCCCTTGGCGCCGGTTTCAAAATAGACTTCGACCATCATTGTTTTTTCGCCATAGGCCTTGATCATTCGGGATACGAGACCTGTTTCGATGATGTCTAGTTTGCCTTCATTTTCAGGATAAAACAGCCTGTCCATGCGAATTATCTCCCCTCAAATTTCTACGCTTGACTATATCACGGATTTTCGCCAGGATACAGGCAACCTCAGATAAAGGAGCCGAAGCAGTGAGTGTAACAATCAACCGGTCAGTCAATTTCGTACGCGAAGCTGCTTGAGGCTTAAGCGAAAGAAAGCCCACCCCCTTTCTATTCCTCCTCAAGCTCTCGCCTGGTAAGTAGTATTGCGTCAAGAACGCAATTAACGTACCGTGATGGCTTGAAACGTCTCACGGAACAGTGCCGCACGTTGTGCGGGAGCGTAGTAGTATGGGCATCAATGCCGACACGAGGGGAAAAAAGTTAGGCCCCTCGATCCGCCGCAGGGCGGAAGGATTATTCGGAGTGTACCGCGGGCTGCCTAAACCCCTGTACACACTCTTCATCGTCACAGTGGTCAACTCGGTGGGAATATTCGTATTCCCCTTCCTGACCCTCTACCTCACCGGAAGGCTGGGCATGAACCAGGGTCAGGCCGGTACCTTTCTGTTCATCATTTCCATGGTCTACATCCCTGCCGGATTCATAGGCGGCAAGCTCGCCGACTGGCTGGGCAGGAAGAGGATAATGGTGGTCGCGCAGATAATCTCGGCGGCCCTCTATATCCCCTGCGGATTCCAAGCCTTCTCGGACTATGTGCCCGCACTCATACTCGCCTCGGTATTCTTTGACGGGATAACAGACCCCGCCAGATCGGCCATGATGACAGACCTCACCACGCCGGAGAACCGCCGGACCGCGTTTTCACTGAATTATCTCGGACACAACCTGGGTTTTGCCGTGGGCTCGCTCATCGCGGGCTTCCTTTTCGAGCATTCCACTTCCTGGCTTTTTTGGGGCAACGCGATCGCGATTTTTGCCGCAACTTATATTGTGGCCATTCGGGTGCCGGAGACTAAGCCTACGCAGCAGCAGATCGATGCCACAATCGGCTCCGGAAGCACAGAGGAAGCCTACAAGGGAAACCTCTTCCAGGCTCTCTGCTCCAGGCCATTGCTCATTATTTTCACCTTGCTGACCACGTGGTACGGCTTTGTGTACGCCCAGCACCGCTTCGCCCTCCCCTTGCAATCCAAGGAATTCTTCGGCCTTTCAGGGGCGGCGATATTCGGTACCTGCATGACACTCAATGCCGCCTTAGTAATTTTTCTTTCCACCCCCGTGATGGCGCTAACAAAAAAATGGAAACCCATCAACGCGGTGGCCCTGGCCGGTGTCTTCTACGCCATGGGGTTTGGCATGATAGGGTTTTCCAGAAACATCTGGCTCCTCTATCTCTCCACAATACTCTGGACCCTGGGCGAGATAGTGAATGCCACCAACGAAGGCGCCTATGTGGCCAACCATACGCCCATATCCCACAGAGGCAGGTTCAACGCCGTACTGCCAATCCTCGGGGGCATCGGCTGGACTATAAGCCCGCCGGTGATAGGCGGTCTCATAGACAAGACTGGGGTTACTTCGGTCTGGCCCCTCATGGGCGCCATAGCCCTGGCCGCCGCTATACTTATATGGGTTCTGGGAAAGGTGGAGGACAGAATGCAGGCCAGGGGAAAGATTACAGTGGAAAAAACGGAATAGTGGGGCTATACTCCCTAATGGCGGCCGGCTAAATGTCCGCCGCCATTAGGGACCGCTTGGGTATTTTTTGATTTTAGTAGGATGGGCGATATCGACCTGGAAAGAGTGCATTCAGAACTGTGAAGCTACGCAAGGCGGTAAATGAAAAAGTGCTTTTTGTGGGCGATACTGGGATTGAACCAGTGACTTCTACCGTGTGAAGGTAGCACTCTCCCGCTGAGTTAATCGCCC
>CAZHSK010000247.1:0-2130 GCA_964535235.1 uncultured Treponema sp.
TGCCGGCCTTGCCCTTCGGCATGCTGAGCGCCCAGTACACGAAGATCGAGCCCTTTGTATATGCCCATTATCCGGTGTGGGTCCACGATTCCCGGCTTAGGGTGGACGAGTCTTACACGCATGATGGCGAGAATCTGGGTTATTATCTGCCTCCCAATTCCGACGAATTCCTTGTGCGCATGGATGCCCAGCTGGGTTCTGGCTGGAGGCTTTCCCTGGGGTATCGCTTGATTCGCCATGGGGATAATGAGCCCGTTTCGGGCAAGACTTTCCTTACAGACTGGCAGATTTACGGGGATGTGGAAAAATATCAAGATTATGACAACTTAAAAAAGTACCCGGACAAGAATTTTCTCCACGATGGAATCTACGGGTATCACAATATCGGAGAGCTGCAGGCCTGGTGGAGGCCTTATGAGGCGCCCGAAATGTTTGGAGCCAGAATTCCCTTGGAGTTGGGCATAGGCTACGGGCTTTCCCATTCTCGCTACGAGGACGGCCAGGGTTTGGGCAGGGCAGTGCCTGGAGAGGAATGGCGGAGTGTCCTGAATCTGAACGCGAAGTTCTTATTGTAAACCCGAGTTGCGAATAGTCATGACCAAACGCAAATAGACTTGCGTTTGGTCATTTTTTATTACATACTATGGCTATGATTGAGCGCGTGTGGTGGAAAAATAGAATCCTGGCTCTATGGGAGCGGCGGCCTATAGTCTGGCTTTCCGGGGTGCGGCGCGTGGGTAAAACCATGCTTTGCCGCAGTATTGAAGGGATCCGCTACTACGATTGCGAGTTGCCGTCGGTTCGTCGGGAGCTGGAGGATCCGGAAACTTTCTTGAAATCGGTGCATGAAGGGTGCATAGCCTTGGATGAAATTCATCGGCTTCAAGACCCAGCCGCATTGCTCAAGATCGCGGCGGATCACTTTCAGCAGGTGAAAATCATCGCCACGGGGTCCTCAACCCTAGGAGCCTCCGTAAAATTCAGGGATACCTTGGCGGGAAGAAAGAGCGAGCTCCGTCTAACACCACTGTGCGAACAAGATTCGAGCTTTCCTGGCTACGGAGACAGGACTCGGCGTTTTCTTAATGGGGGCTTGCCCGGTTTTTTCCTGGACGAGAGGCGGGACGACAAAGACTACTCCGAATGGATGGAGGCCTTTTGGGCACGGGATATTCTTGAGTTATTTCGTCTTGAGCGGAGAGACTCTTTTTTAAAATTCGCGGAGCTCTTGCTTGCCCAGAGTTCAGGCCGCTTCAATGCGGCGGCTTTCGCTACGGCCTGCGGGGTGTCGCGGCCGACAATTGCCAATTACTTGGCCATTCTGGAATCAACCCACTTAGTATGGATTGTAAGGCCGTTTAACAACGGGCATTCCAGAGAGATCGTTTCCACGCCCCTGGTGTATGGTTTTGACACGGGTTTTGTGGCCTGGTCGCAAGGCCTGCACGAAATTCCTGCCAAGAATAAGGGTTTCTTTTGGGAGCATTTAGTGCTCAACGAACTCAAGGCTGGATTGCAGGACGAGGAAATCCTCTGCTGGAGGGATAAACAGGGCAGGGAGGTGGATTTCGTCTGCCGTAGGAGGGGAAAAGATCCCGTGGCTATCGAAGCTAAGTGGTCGGCGTCGGCATTCGATCCCGCGGGGATGAAGGCTTTCAGGACCTTGCACCCCGGTTCTGTGAATATCCTAGTGGCGAACGATATCCGAGAGCCTTATACGAGAGATGTCGCAGGGCTTTCGGTGCTTTTCTGCCCATTGGGAAAGTTGGTGGAAAGTATTGGGTGAAACTGGGGCTTGGGTTAGTACTAGGGCCAGGGCTTGGGCTGTCGGCCGTTGGGTAAATTTGCCAAAGATCCTGTACTTCTTAATAAAGAGGCCCGCGAACCGGAAGGTTTGCGGGCCTCTTTTCATTAATTGTTCTTAGTCCTGTTAATCCTGACAAAATTTCTGTAATCCTGTCAAAATTCTTACTTGCCAATTATCGCGCGTCGGCGAAAGTTCGTTTCTGGCGGCCTAGCCCTTCGTTTTTAAGCCCTTCCAGCGCTCTTGCGTGAGCACTTCGGGGTTGGCGACAAGGCCGGGGTTGAAGCCGGCGGCCATGTCGATGACACGCTGGCTGCCCGCCACGG
>CAZHSK010000248.1:0-2118 GCA_964535235.1 uncultured Treponema sp.
CCCTGGCCACCATCCCTGGTCTGTCCCTCCAGGACCTGCCCAGACAGTCCACCAAGCTGCCTGCCCGTGAAGACCGTCTTGGAAGCATCCCCTTGCTCTACCATGACTTGCCCACTAGCTCCATACTCTACCTGGACCTGGCCTTCAGTCTAAAAAACCTTCCTGAGCGACTTCTTCCCTATTTGGGAGTTCTGGGCAGGGTGCTCCTGGAGATGGGTACCGAAACGCTGGACTATGTCGGCTTAAGCCAAGAGCTGGGCAAGCACACTGGCGGAATAAGGACCAACACCTTGCTGGCCACGTCCTGGAAGAAAAAAGAACCGGTAACCTACTTCATCCTCCGCGCCAAGGCCATGAGCGGAAAGCTGCCAAAGCTTTTAGAGCTGCTCTCATCGATTCTCCTGGGCGCCAGGCTTGACAACAAAGAAAGATTCAAGCAAATCGTGCTGGAGGAAAAGGCCCAATCCGAAGCTTCCTTCATTCCCGCAGGCCACGCGATGATCGGGCAGCGGCTCTTGTCCCGGATTTCCGAGTCCGAGCGGAAGTCGGAGATGATAAACGGGCTGGAACAGCTGTACTTCTTGAGGGACTTGGCGCTGAGGATCGATACTGACTGGGCTGCTGTGCTGTCTGAGCTGAAGGAGACCAGGGATGCGATCATCCAAGCCTCTGGCTGCATCGCCAATGCCACGATCGACAAGGAAGATTTCGACACGCTGAAGCCCGAACTGGAAGCTTTCGCGGCAAAAATTCCCGGAGCCGTGGCTGGCAGAGGAACAGCTGCCTCAGTCAAGGCGGATATTGCAGGCGGCGAAAAAAGTGCTGCCGCCAAAATGGCCAGTGTGGGCGGTGATGCCTCGGTGCCATCCACTCCCCCTTACGAGTACCTCACCGCCCCGAGCCAGGTTAATTACGTGGGCAAGGCCTTCCCTATCCGTGCCGAAGCATCGGGAGCCTTCCTGGTGGCCAAGAAATATCTGGATACGGCCTATCTCTGGGAAAAGGTGCGGGTACAGGGCGGAGCTTACGGGGGTTTTTCCACCTACGACCTGAACTCCGGCAATTTCATGCTACTTTCCTACAGGGATCCCAACCTTGAAAAGACCTTCGATATCTTTGATACGGTTTCCACATATCTGGAGAAGATAGATATATCCAGGGAAGAGCTGGAGCGGGCTATTATCGGCACCATTGGCGGCGTGGACGCATACCTCTTGCCAGACATGAAGGGCTACATAAGCCTCGTCTACCACCTCACCGGCTACAGGCATGAGGACAGGCAGCGCATGCGGGACCAGATTCTGGCCGCTTCGGCAGCGGATTTCCAGGCACTGGGCAAGGCTATAGCCGAGGCTAAAACCAGGGCGGTATCGGGAGCCCTGGGCTCGGCTCAAAGAATTGAGGCTTTGCCCGAGGATTACCGCAGGGGAGCTGAGATAAAGCCTGTACTGTAAGAGCGCGGCAGGCAGAGCTGCGGGCCAGGTTTCCGCTGCGGAGTAAACTTGGCCGCGCCGTATGAGGCTCCGTAAAAGTGGGCAAGGGACCGCAGAGGCGGCTGCCCCCAGATACTTCGGTTTCAGTACGGCATAGAAGCTTGGAGGCGGCTTGTGCTATAGTTGCCGCCGAATGAACATTCTATCCATGTCCGGGGCTGCGGTCGCCCTCAAGGACGGCTATCTCTTCGAAGACCTCGACCTAGGCCTGGAGGCCGGTGAGCACATAGGCCTGGTGGGTAAAAATGGCTGCGGCAAAACCACCCTGCTCCGATTAATCTCCGGCAATTTGGAAGCGGATAAGGGCACCCTAGCCCGCCGGCGCAATCTGGCCGTTTCCAGCCTGGAACAGATCCCCCAGTTCAAACCCGGCACAAGCCTTGAAGAGTTTCTCTATTCGGGCAAAGCCCATGAGATTGAGCTTACGCTCTCGCTCAAGACAGCCAAGGGCAGAGAACTGGCCAGGATTGAGAAGGAACTCGAAGCCTCAGGGCCGGTTCCCCTGGAAAACCGCTACGCATCCCTCTGCGCCGAACTAGGCTTGGCCGATATGGAAAAGCCCATGGACACTATGTCCGGGGGAGAGATAAAGAAGGCCGCCCTGGCCAGGACCCTAGCCCCCAAA
>CAZHSK010000249.1:0-2117 GCA_964535235.1 uncultured Treponema sp.
AGGAACTGGAGAAGTTCAATCTCATGGATCCTTCGTCCAGCGAATACATAGTCACACGAAACTGGCTGGATCTCATTTGCTCCCTGCCCTGGAAATCCCCCCTGTCCAGCGATTTCGACATGACCAAGGCCCAGAAAACTCTGGAGGACGATCATTACGGGCTTAACGATGTAAAAGACAGGATTGTGGAATACTTGGCGGTTCGGAAGCTCAAGAAGGATTCCAAGGGTTCTATCCTTTGCCTTGTGGGTCCCCCCGGGGTAGGCAAGACCAGCGTGGGACGTTCCATAGCCCGAGCCATGGGCAAGGAGTTCTTTCGCTTCAGCGTCGGGGGCATGAGGGATGAGGCCGAGATAAAGGGACATAGGAGAACCTATGTGGGAGCCCTTCCCGGCAAGATCATCCAGGGGCTTAAAATAAGCAAATCCAGGGATCCGGTCTTCATGATCGACGAAATAGACAAGATGGGCGCCTCCTATCAGGGCGATCCTTCCAGCGCACTTTTGGAAGCCCTGGATCCGGAGCAGAATTTCAGCTTCCGCGACCACTATCTGGACCTGCCTTTCGACATATCCAATATTTTCTTCATCACCACCGCCAACACCCTGGATACGGTGCCCCGGCCCCTCATCGACAGGATGGAGATTATCCAGATTCCAGGCTACATCGATAGTGAAAAGCTGGAAATAGCCAGGCACTATCTCATCCCTAAAAGCCTGGAAAAGAACGGGCTTAAACGCTCCGATGTCCGATATACCAGGGATTCCCTCCTCCATATAGCCGAAAGCTACGCCAGGGAGGCGGGAGTGCGAAATTTCGAAAAATATCTGGACAAAATCCACAGGAAGATCGCCAAGGCTATCGTTCTGGCGCCCGAGGGCAGTGAACGAAAAAAGCTGGTGATAGACAAGACTGCCGTTCAGAAGTACCTCGGCAAGGTCTTGTTCAGGGATGATGACATCAAGAAGGCCTCTAGATATGGCATGGCCGTAGGCTTGGCCTGGACCAGTATGGGAGGCGATACCCTCATCATCGAGGCCGTCGCCAATCCGGGCAAGGAAGGCTTTAAAATCACGGGCCAGATGGGTTCCGTAATGCAGGAGTCGGCAAGCATAGCCTATACCTTCGTGCGGGGAATCGCTGCCCAAGACTTTGGCGTTGGTGCGGACTATTTCGAGGGCAGGCAGGTTCATCTCCATATCCCTGAAGGGGCCACCCCCAAGGATGGCCCATCGGCTGGCATAACCATGGCTACAGCCCTTCTGTCCTTGGTGATCAAGAAAAAAATCAAGGACAGGTTGGCGATGACAGGCGAACTCTCTCTTACCGGCCAGGTACTCCCTATTGGAGGCCTCAAGGAAAAGACGGTGGCGGCAAGACGTAACAAGATCAAGGATATAATCATTCCGGCGGCCAACGAAAAGGATCTTTCTGAAATTCCCGACCATATCAAGAAAGGGCTTCGCTTCCATCCAGTGCAGACCATGGAGGAAGTGATCGAAATAGCCTTCAGCCTGTGATAGAATCGCCGGCATCATGAGATTGCCGGTATTTTGCGGCCGAGATTGTGGGGGCGACGCCTGCCCGCTCTTGGCACAGGTCGAGGACGGCCGGGTTGTGGGCATGGCCCACAACCCGGCCGCGGGCCCCTACCTCAGGGCTTGCCCTAAAGGCTATGCCCTGCCATCCATGCATTATTCGCCCCATCGAATACGCACACCCTTGCTTAGGACAGGCCCCAGGGGTTCGGGGCGCTTTATCGAAGCCAGCTGGGACGAAGCCCTTGACGTAGTGGCCAGGGGACTGGCGTCCTGCAGATCCACCTACGGTAACGCATCTATTTTCTGCCTCTCCAGCGCCGGTTCTACAGGGGCTCTGCACAATACGGAAAAACTCAGCATCCGCTTTCTACGAGCCACCGGGGGCTGCACCACCGTTTCGGGCAACTATTCCTCTAACGCGGCTACTTTCGCGCTTAAAAAAGCCCTTGGCCCCGATTATTTCAGCTCCGGCTTCGATGCCCCTACCGTAACGAAGGCATCGCTTGTAATTCTCTGGGGAGCCAATGTCCTGGAAGCCAGGCTGGGCTCAGAGCTTCCCGCCCGGTTGCTGCAGGC
>CAZHSK010000250.1:0-2115 GCA_964535235.1 uncultured Treponema sp.
GGTATAGGCCCCAAATCGGCACAGCGGATCATAAAGGCCCGACGGCACTCCATAGTGTCCGCAAAATCCCTTTCACGCCTGGGCATTGTCATGCGCAGGGCTTCTTGGTTCATAACCCTCAAAGGAAGGCTCGTGAGCGATGAGCTCTCATTTTCCAGAATCGAAAAACCCGATATGCTCAAGCGCACCCTCATGGATCCGGCTTACAGGCGCCAGGCGGAGTCCCAGCCCGAGCTGCCCTGGAGCGAGGCGCCTTGATGGAAGAACTAGTCTACGACGGCAGCTTCGCCGGCTTTCTCTGCGCCATGGCCGAAGGCCTGCTGCGCAGGCCTTCGGCCATGGCGCTACCCCTCATTCGCGCCAAAGGCTACCAGACGGGATTATTCGAAGAATTCCACAGCATCCATACTCAGGGGAACACGGCCCAGGCTTTTTGGTCCAGATTGCAGCGCATCACTGTTCCAGGATCCCGGACATGCCATGCCGCTTTTTGCTCTGACTGCCGGACAGTGGACATCCCCCTTGCCCGAGTAATCGCCAGAATTCTCAGCTCGGGAGTCGAAGTGCTAGATGATTTAGGCGACAGCGATGTCGCTGATGTTCTGGCTGCTAGTCGAAGAACCCTTACAGAAGCCCATAAATTTCTTGGCCTTGTCCGTTTTTCCCAATTGACCGATTCCAGCTGGTATGCTGCGATAAAACCTGACTGCGATATTCTGCCCTTTATCGGAGACCATTTCTCAGCCCGCTTTAGAAACATGAGCTTTGTCATCCACGATTCCAGAAGATCCAAGGCAATTATTTTCACACCAGGGGAAAAATGGCGAATTGCCCATGGATTCCAGGCGGGAGAGGGTTTGGAAAGAACAACCAGTCTCCCTATTTCACAATCAGAGATAGAAATACGTAAGGGGTGGCTTCGGTACTTTAAAAGCATAGCCATTGGCCAGCGAACCAATCTCAGGCTACAGATGGCTCATATGCCCAAAAAGTACTGGGAGTTCCTGCCCGAAACCGGGGGCCTTAGCATGCCCGGTTTATACCAAGCTCCCGGTGATGCCATAGAGGCACCCAGGAGCCTGGGTGAGCGGTAGAACTTAGAACGCCGGTACAAAGCTCCCGTTATATTTAGTGTCCAGGTAGTTCCTCACTTTTTCTGTCTGCAGGGCTGCCACCAGGGCCACAACCCTCCAATCCTTGGCGTCTCCCTTCCGGACTGCCACGATATTGGCATAGGGAGAGCCCACGCCTTCGATCATAAGATTATCCCTGGCAGGCACGAAGCCGGCCTGGGAGGCAAAGCTGCCGTTGATCACCGAGGCCGCCGCGTCGTCCAGAGTGCGGGGAAGCTGGGGAGCCTCTATTTCCTTGAATACGAACTTCTTGGGATTTTCCACGATATCCCGAATAGTAGCCTTAAGCCCTGCCTTGGGATCGAGTTTTATAAGGCCCCGTTTTTCAAAGAGGATGAGTGCCCTAGCCTCGTTGGTGGGATCGTTAGGAATCGCGATCACCGCGCCCTGGGGCAGTTCTTCCAGTTTTTTGTACTTGCGGGAATAGAGGCCCAGGGGCGCCACGAAGACGTCGCCTGCGGGTTCCAGGGACAGTTTCCTCTCCCCTGCGAAGTTGACCAAATAGGGCGTGTGCTGGAAGAAGTTGGCATCCAGCTGCTTGTCGGCCAAGAGGATGTTAGGCGTCACATAGTCGGTGAGTTCCACCACTTCCAGTTTAATGCCCTTGGCCAGCAGGTCGTCTTTCACCAGATTGAGCAGATCACCATGGGGAATGGGGGTCGCGCCTACTTTAAGCACCACCGGTTTCTGGGTAGACTGGGCAAAGAGGCCGACAGGCATCATCGCCAGGACAAGGGCTAGGGCTATTGAGATACCTTTTCTTGCAGTGCGGTTCATATAGAACCTCCTTATGGTGGGTTATGCCGCCTTAAAGGGGCATCGGGGTCGATGATCGGGAAATGGCCAGTTAACGAGCGCAGGAATTCCTGCTTCGGCCTCCCCGCCTTTCAGGCGGGGAGGCCGAATCCTTCTTTAGCGACGCGCCCTTATGCTTCTGGTTATCGCGTTGCCGGAGAGCTGGATGCCTTCCACAAGCAGGATA
>CAZHSK010000251.1:0-2110 GCA_964535235.1 uncultured Treponema sp.
ACGGCTTCGGAGGCTCCCATGAAGAAATCCCGCTCCATATCGCTGCTCAGCTGGGTTGCTGTTTTGCCCGTATGCCGGGCAAAATATTCTATCGTAAGCTTTTTAAGGCGAAGGATTTCCCTGGCCTGAAGGCTTATATCGCTGGATTGGCCGGAAGCATTGCCCCAGGGCTGGTGAATAAGAATCCTGGATGAGGGCAGAACAAAACGCTTGCCCCTGGCGCCGCAAGCCAGGATGAGGGCTGCCATTGACGAGGCCTGACCCAGGCATATGGTCTGCACGTCGGGTCTTATGTACTGGATTGTGTCGTAGATGGAAAGTCCTGCGGTTACCGACCCTCCCGGGCAGTTGATGTACAGGGAGATGTCCCTACCGGGATCCTGGGATTCGAGAAAAAGGAGCTGGGCTACGATAAGATCGGCGGTAAGATCGTTGATCTCCCCATCCAGAAAGACCACCCGGTCCTTGAGAAGGCGGGAGTATATGTCGTAGGATCGCTCACCTATTCCTGTCTGCTCAATAACTATCGGCACAAGACTGTTCATCTGTTCCTGCATCACTTTTCCTCGAGCATTGAAATGGGCCGCCCGGCCTTAAGCCAAGCAGCCCCTATAAGTTACTCAGCCGAGCTCATGAAGTCCACAAAGCTCTTCGCCTCGCCTTCGCTCACTGTGGCCGAGGCCAGAATGGCGTCGAAGAACCGGGTTTCCCTCATTCTATCCTTAAGGTATTCCACGGACTGGCGCTTTTCGTACTCGGCCTTCACTTCATCCACCGACATGGCAGTGCCTTCGGCCTGCCTGGCATACTCGGTGCTTAAGTCATCTTCGCTTATCTCTAGGGCGCTCTTCTCCACAAGTTTGTCCAGCACTATTCTGGTAGCGATCGCCTTGCTCACTCCGGGTTTCCAGTCCTCATAGAGCTGCTGGCGATTCTTGCCGGAGTACTGGGCGATGGATTCCATCTTTTCGTCGCTGTCTATGCCCATCTCGCGCTTGAGGGATTCCCAGCGCATGGCCAGCTCGGCCGCGACCATGGACTCGGGCACATCCACGCTGGTTCTCTCCAGAAGATTGTCGCTGAGTTTCTTTTCCTTCAATTCTCTCATCCGTCCATCAAGAGCCTTCTGCAGTTGATCCTTCACGGACTTCTTGAGGTCATCCAGGGTCTTGTATTTTTCCGATACATCCTGTGCCAACTCATCGTCCAGGGCGGGCACGTCCTTCTGTTTGACCTTAGTGACTGAGACCGAGAGCCTGGCGGTCTTGCCCGCCAAGTCCTTGTATTCGAAATCCTCGGGATAGGTCTTGGAGAAGGTCTTGGAATCGCCTGCCTTCATGCCGACTACTTCATCGTCGAACTTATAGAGATTCAATCCCTTGCCGAGTTCGAAGGTAAAGTCTTGCCGCTCCGTTCCGGGAATAGTCTTGCCATCCTCGCTCTGTTCGGAGTAGGCGAGGGTTACAATATCCCCAAGAGCCGCGGGTCCGGTTTTTTCCACCACGATGGCGTTGCGTTCCCGGATGCGCTCCAGTTCCTCGGCTATGTCTTTTTCGGCCACTTCCACCTTGGGCAGCTCCAGGGCAATACCTTCGGTAGAGGGAAGCTCAAAGGAGGGGAATACATCATAGGTGACGCTGAAGGTAAAATCCTTATCAACGGCGAACTCAGGTTCTCCCTCTAGGGCGGGAGCTTCATAGGCTAGGGGTTTTTCCTCGCTGTCCGCCAGCGCGGTGTCCACGGCTTTTTCCAGCACCCTGCTCATGGCTTCCAGCCTTAGGGTGTCGCCAAACTTTCTTTCCAATACCGAGGAGGGAACATGACCCACCCTGAAGCCGTCGATCCGTACCGATTTTATATACTCAGCCATCATCTCATCATAGACGGCCTTAACTTCGGCAGCGGCCACCGTCGCTGTCATTCTCACCTTGGAATGTTCCAGCTTTTCAAGTTTTCTTTCGGAGATTACCATAGCTTCCTCTCGGAATGGCGGATTGCCATGCCTCATGGCAGGCATCGTGCGCGTGGCGGTTTACAATATACAGTATATACCCGTCAGGCGCAAAAAAAAGGCGATTCGGCTTGGTTCCGAATCGCCACGTTGTAAGAG
>CAZHSK010000252.1:0-2104 GCA_964535235.1 uncultured Treponema sp.
GTCGTGGCTGCTGCCCACGCGATAATCCCTTGCTCCTGCGATGACATCGAAAAATGCAGCGTACTGGGCATCCAGCTTGAGAAGCCTGATCCAGGCATCTTTGAAGTGCTGGGCTACGAGAGGTTTTCCATCCGACCAGGCCGCATCCTTCCTGATCGTGAAGGTATATACCAAGCCATCCTTGGATTTTTTCCAGGACTCGGCGGCTGCGGGCACTGGTTCCAGGCCGGCGGCATCGTAGGCAAAGAGCCCTTCGTAGAGGGCGGTGAATATTTGAGCCTCGGTGGAGTAGATGGATTTGTGTGGGTCGAATTCCGGGGCAACATCGTTGAAGAGGGTGACAAATTCGTCGGGGAACTCCTGAGCGGCGAAACCGGGGAGGATAACAGCCGTCAAAAGAATGAGGGCGATGAAGAGTTTGCTTTTCATTACCCCAAAGTATGCGATAAAATGGGGCTCAAGGCAACAGCATGGGAAAAAACAAGGAATTTGCCAGGGAAATCCTGGTTATAGGTGTGCTCTCCAGAGACGAATCTTTGGAGAAACCTTTAGCCTCGGCCCTCGCGGAGCTTTATGGAGCACCCAGAACATCGACGCCTCGGGAGCTCTTCCAATGGACCGACTACTATACCCCCGAGATGGGCAAACCCCTCTGGCGCTACTACATCGAATTCGAAAACCTGGTGGACCCCTCCAGCTTGGCGGATATAAAACTAGCAACAAACAGCCTGGAAGAGCGCTTTGCCCTTGAAGGACACAGGCAAGTTAATTTGGATCCTGGACTTCTGGCTCCAGGGCGCTTCGTGTTAGCCACTACCAAGGACAGGGCTCACCGCCTGGCGCTCAAGGACGGCATCTATGCCGAACTAACCCTGATCTACGAAAAGAAAGCCTTTCACGCCCTGCCCTGGACCTATCCTGACTGGGCATCGGGGCCCGTGCGCCTTCTTTTAGCAGGATGGCGCCCGCGCATTTTCTCCTCTCAGAATTGAAGCAATCGCTTGTTTCGAAAGCGCCTCCAATCGAGGAGGCGTCTTCGTGGCAAGGCTTGGACATTCAGCTACAACCGTTCAATTTTCAACAAGACTCTTTCATCCTGGTTTCATCCCACTCCTGGCGCTATTTCTAGCAGGAACTCTGTGCATATCCTGCGGTCTTGATTTTCTCTTCGCTCAGGACATTATTCTCCAAGCTCCGGGCCGGCCTAATGTCTGGCAAAGGCTTGGAGGTCTGGAATTCGATGTTGAGTGGAGGGACGCCTCCGGAACAGAACAGCATGCAATGCTGAAAGAAGGGGAGAGCATCCAGCTAAGGCTTGTGCGGGGAGAGTCTCAAGCAATTCTGCTGTTGCCCCGGTACTCTCAAGCCCAGCTGATGCCTGCCGGGTTTATCTATCCCGGGGATCTTCAGGGCGCCCAATCATTCCAAGCCTGGACAGATCCTGCCGTTGCCAAGGCTAACTATGGTTCTGGCTATGAGGCGATGGTGGCACAGGCCTTGGAAAAGGCGGGCTATGTGCCTTGGCATTGGCCAGTGGAAAGATTGGCCGATGCAAGTCTTGCCAAGGGCATCGATCCCTGGGTCTTGACCCCTTCGAGAGCTGCAAGCCTGCTTATACAGGGTAGCTTCAGGCTTACTGCCTTCCCCAAACCTAAAACCCCATTCGAATTGCCCATTCCTGGTCCCTGGTATCCCGAAAGCCCTTTTTGTCAAATAACGGAAGCTGCTGGCGATGGAAAAGCTCCCTGCGCGCAGCTGGCGGAGGGAGTGCATAACTTCTTTTCCGAAAACCGAAGTCTGGTTGTCAAGGTAGAGTCGGGGAAGTTGCTGTCGCAGGAAATTACTCGAAGCGCAAAAGCGATGGAATCTCCCTGAGATTCTGTACGTTGTGTTCGCGCATCCAGTTCTCTATGCCTGCGAGTATTTCCGCGGGAGCCCGGGGATTGGAGAAGAGGGCTGTGCCCACCTGAATCGCCGATGCTCCCGCAAGTAGATATTCTAGGGCATCTTCGGCACATTCGATGCCGCCTAAACCTATCAACGGAATGCGGACAGCCCGGGCGGCTTTCCAGACGCAGGCTACGCCTATAGGCCTGATTGCAGG
>CAZHSK010000253.1:0-2084 GCA_964535235.1 uncultured Treponema sp.
TATGGGCCCTGCTGGACTTGAACCAGCGACCTACGGATTATGAGTCCGCAGCTCTAACCAACTGAGCTAAGGGCCCGAGTATCGGGGCGCCGCCCTAAGGCCCGAAAGCCTGGCGACACAGGTGAAGACTATATAGAGAGGACCCAAAAAAGTCAACGGAAGCGCCCAGGCGGAGCAAAGACGGCGGACATTGCATGTCAAGGATTATGTTTGTGCAGAGCAAACTCCGCGGACACTGCCAGCAAAGGATCATGCCGGTTCGGGGCTAAGCGTGAGGCGAAGCGTCGCGGAACCTTTCCTAAGGGGTCTTTAACCTCAAGCCTCTTCCGTAGCATTATTGCTTTGTACAGCGATGAGGGAGTGGCGCATGATTGAAGTGAACGGCATTATTGAAGTGGATGGAATGGCGATCCGAGCGGTCGCGTTCGATATGGATGGGCTCATGTTCGACAGCGAGCGGGTGGCTATCGATTTATGGAAGGCCGCGGGCGCCTCCGAGGGCTGGACGCTTACCGATGACATGCTCATGGGTTTGGTAGGGCATTCCGCGGCCGAAGGCCGCAGGCTCTTGCTGGACCGGCTGGGTTCGAGCTTCCCCTATGACAAGGTGAGAACCTGGCGGATCTCCCTGGAAGCCAAGCATTATCGGGACAATCCAGTTCCCCTCAAGCCGGGGCTCATGGAACTCCTGGACGGCCTGGCTCGCGCGGGTGTGCCTCTGGCCGTGGCCACGTCCACCACCAGGCCAAGAGTGCTTCCCCTTATGGAAAAGGCGGGAATCCTTGATCGTTTCCAATTCCTTCTCTGCGGCGACGAGGTAAAACACCCCAAGCCCAATCCGGAGATTTACGTAAAAACGATTGCGCGGCTGGGCGCAAAGCCATCGGAGTGCCTGGTTTTAGAGGACTCCCTGGCAGGCGTAGAAGCCGCTCATGGAGCGCAGGCTGTGGTGTTCATGATCCCTGATCTGATAGCCCCTGATGCCCAAGCTCTGGACAGGGCGAAGAGAGTCTTCTCCTCCCTGGATGAGGTAGGGGTTTATCTGGGTCTTTAGAAGCGCGTAATCGCTGCCAATTAATGGCGCCCGAGCCAGAGCGTGCAGACCAGTTCCCTACAAGTTTTCCTCAATCTTTACCTTCTCCACGTCGCCGATCTTGCGCAGCTCCTTGAAGAGGCTCTCTATGTTGAGGGCGATGGGTATCTTGGCCAAGTAAGTAAGCTTGGTCGAACCCTTGCCGATGTCCAGGCTGGCGTCCACCGACTGCACCTTTATGCCGTGGGCGCAGAGCACCTTGTACACCATCTCCCTGTTCAGGGAGGATTCAGCGAACCAGACGCTCACGTACTTGAAGCGCTCGGCGGGGAATATCCTGCGCTCCAGGGGCTCCAGGAAGGCCAGGGCGAAGATGACCAAGCCCAGGGCGATGAGGCTGGCTATCCACATGCCGGCGCCTATGGTGAGCCCTATTGCCGCCACCACCCAGAGACTGGCCGCTGTGGTCATGCCTTTGACGTTATTGCCTATTTTTATAAAGGCGCCGGCGCCCAGAAAGCCGATACCCGATACAACCTGGGCGGCTATGCGCCCCGGATCGCCCTTGTCCAGGGCTATGGTTTGGGGCATCCAGATGGAAAGCATCATGAGAAGGCAGGATCCGAGGCTGATGAGGATGTGGGTGCGCAAGCCTGCCACCTGGCGGCGCATTTCCCTTTCCGCCCCGACTATCCCTCCCGCCACCATGGCTACCAGGAGGCGGGCCAGCGCGACTTCAGTATTTATATCCTTCGCGGAAAGCAGTTCCAGAATATTCATCGCTGCCCTGCCGTCTTGGCTTCGGCATAGGCCTTGCTGTTCCTCTCCAGATATTGAAGATGGGAAACAGCATGATTGGTATAAATTTTCAGAACATCAACAAGTTTCAGCTCGCCTCGCTCAGGGTGAATGATAAAAGCGTTCTGCCAGGCTTCGTCGCTCAGTTGTCTCAGGGATTCGGCCAATATCTTGCGCAGAGCCACGGCCAGATCCAGGCAGAAAATACCGTCGCTCGCCTGATAATTGTTCTTGGCTCTCCAGGCTTCCTGAT
>CAZHSK010000254.1:0-1533 GCA_964535235.1 uncultured Treponema sp.
CTGGTGGAGTATTTCAAGCCCGATACCGATGTCGTGCTCTCCGATAGGTTTATCAGGGAAAAATTTGGCGGCTCCAAGTCCGTAAGCCTTGTAGTGAGCTCCGAAGAGCCGGGCGGGGTATTGCGCCCGGATGTGTTGGCCGCGATGGATGGCCTGGCGGAGTATCTCCATGCCTCGGTGCCAGAAGTAGGCAAGACCACGGGTTTTACCGACATGATCAAGCGGGTTAACCAGGTATTCAACATGGACGAGAGCCCCGATGGCCTAAAGCCTATAACCGGTGAACCAGCACCCAGCGTCGGCAGTGAAGAAGCCCCAGCCTTTGGATTTTCGGACTTCGGGTTTGCTTCTTTCGAAACCACAGAGTCAGGACAGGATGTCCAGGCTTCAGAAATAGGCGCCTCTTCCCCCTCCCCTGCCCCAGCAGAATCGATGAATGAGAGCCTGAGCGATACGATCGCCAGCCTGGACAAGCTGGCCTTGGTCGCTCTTCTGGACAAGGCTTTGGCCGAAAATAGTTCTGAAGCCTTAAGCCCTGCCGACCTGGTGGAGAGCCTCGCCAGGCTCACCAACTACAAGGGCAGAGCCTACTATGAAATCCCCACAGACCCCGAGCGCTATGGCAAGAAAACCGATGAGGAACTAAGGCTCTTAATCTCCAACTATCTGGTACTTCTTTCGGGCAATATTGGTGATTTTGCCGACGATCCCCTGGAGCCCAAGTCTATCCGCATGCAGATCCAGCTCAAGACAGTGGGCCAGATAGACACCAATAGGGCGGTGAACGCCATTCGGGGCTATATCGACGAACGATTCCCCAAAGACATCGCTATACAGATAGCCGGAGATGCTCTGGTGGAAGGATCCCTCAACCGCCTTGTGGTGGAATCCCAGCTCAGCTCCGTGGCCATATCCCTTCTCATGGTCTTCATAATCCTCTCGGTCTTCTATCGCTCAGCCCTGGCCGGCCTCATTGGCCTGGTACCCTTGAGCTTAACGATACTCGTCAACTTTGCAGTGATGGCCTTGGCAGGCATAAAACTCAACATCGGCACGGCCATGGTCTCCAGCATCGCCGTGGGCACTGGCATCGACTATACGATCCACTATATGGCGGCCTTTCACCATGAATACCTGGCTACGGGAGGCAAGGGCAAATTCCTGCGGAGAACCTTCCTAACTTCGGGTAAAGCCATACTTTTTAACGCTGTTTCCGTAGGCGCCGGTTTCGCAGTCCTCGCCCTCTCACAGTTCAATATACTGGCAGAACTGGGCATACTCATCGCCCTGGCCATGGGCACCAGCTCCCTGGTAAGCCTTACTCTTCTGCCGGTTCTTCTCTCGGTAACGAATCCAGCCTTTATTCGCCGGCCCCTGCCCTCGGATAGAAGGACAGAATCTTTGGAGGCACAAAAATGAAAAAACGCATCGTCATTCTTCTGGCTTTGCTCTCGATGGCAGGCCTGGTCTGGGCCCAGAGCGCTCAGGAGATAATGGAGCGCTCCCGGAACCGCATAGAAGCTAAAACCGTAT
>CAZHSK010000254.1:1543-2083 GCA_964535235.1 uncultured Treponema sp.
CACCCGCGCCAGGATGATCATAAGCGCCAAGGACGGAAGCACCACCGAACGTCTGGTGGATCAATATACCAGCACGGACAAGGACATCACAAAAACCGTGGTGGTTTTCCAGAAACCCGCCAGCGTAGCCGGCACCCGTTTTCTTACCGTAGAAAACCCCGGCAAGGCGGCGGATCAATGGATATTCCTCCCATCCTTGGGCAAGGTGCGGCGCATAGCCGCCAGCGAAGGCTCGGCCAGCTTCATGGGCACCGATCTCTCCTACGACGACCTCTCGTCGGCCGATAGGGACCCCAACCTGGACAGCTATCAGTTGCTGCGGGAGGAGAGCTTTGGCGGGAGAAACTGCTATGTCATCGAGGCCAAGCCTAAAAGCGCAGACTACCAGTACTCCCGGATGTTGGGCTGGATCGACAAGGAAAACTATATAGCCATGAAGATGGAGCTGTACGATAAAAAAGGAAAGCTGACCAAGATCATGGAGATGGGCGAGGTCAAGGACATCCAGGGCAGGCTCACTCCTACCCTCACAAAGATGAG
>CAZHSK010000255.1:0-2066 GCA_964535235.1 uncultured Treponema sp.
CACCAGATCGTAGACTCTGGTGGATGCGCTCACGATGAGTCCCGGGGCAAGGACGGCGTTCTCCCCAATCACTATTCCTTCAAAGATGCCGCAAAGGCCGCCGATAAAGGCTCCATCCTCAATGATCACCGGCCTGGCCTGGGGTGGCTCCAGCACGCCGCCCACCTGGACTCCCGCCGACAGATGAACCCTTGCGCCAACCCTTGCGCAGGAACCCACGAGCACGTGGCTGTCCACCATTGTACCTGTTCCTATACTGGAACCTACATTTATGTAGGAAGGTGGCATAATAACGACACCCGCAGCGATATGGGCACCTCTTCGGGCCGAAGTGCCGCCCGGTACAACCCGTATTCCATCGGATGCGAGAAAATTGCGGGGAGGAAAGGCAGGCCTGTCAAAGGCTGAGCCCGGCCAGCCAAACTGGGCAAGACCTCCGGCCTTGAAACCCGACAAGATGGCGCGCTTGACCCAGGCTACAGCCTCCCAGTTTCCATCCGAGCTCTTTCTGCTGGCAGAGATTTCGCCCGATTCCAGGGATGCAAGAAAAGTCTCCCATTCCTGGGAGGTAAAATTCCCCCTATCTTCAAAAATCGATTCCAGGGTTGCGGCATTCAATGCCTGATTCCGGATTGCATCACCCATATATTCCTCCTCAATAGAGAGCCTAAAAGCCCCCTTTCACGTAATTACCTAAGAGCTTGCTTCAGCTACCGAACAGATCGGAGGCGAAATCATCCATGGAAAACACCCCCCTTCTGCCCCAAATCCAGCGGGCGGCCTTCATGGCCCCGGCCGCGAATACCCTTCTGTCCTTAGCCCTGTGGCTGATAGTCAAAGACTCCAGGGGAGAATCCAGGATGAGCTCGTGCCTGCCGATTTCATAGCCTGTGCGCAGACAGCCTATATTCACCTTGCCCTTTTCCCAGGCGCCCATATTCCAGCCCGAAAATCTCGGACAGGATTCCTGCACTGCTTGGGCTATGCTCAAGGCAGTACCGGAGGGAGAATCCAGCTTCATGCGGTGATGATGCTCTATGATGCCCAGCTCAGCCTCCTGGTCAGCGGCTGCGTAAGCCCCCATGAGAGCGGCCAGCCTGCGCATGAGCGCTACTCCTGTGCTGAGATTGGGAGACACAAGGACACCAATGCGCCCTCCAACCCTTCCGGCCAAATCGGGAATTTTCCAACCCGTAGTCGCAATCACCATATCGGTGCCTGTTTGGATTGCCCATTCCAGGTGTTCAGGCAGTGCGGAGGCATGGCTTGCGTCCACCACCACCTCAACCCTCGATCTGGAACCAGGATCCCTGCCCTCGGTCCACATTATTTCGAAGGCTTCGGGGCTTGCCGTATACTTCGCGATTTCCATCGCGATGGCCCCTCCTAAGCGGCCTCGCCCGAATATACCCAGCCTCATGTCAGGGCTCCCGTATTGCTCGTGACGCCCTCAGTCTCGAAAAATGCCTTATGGAGGCGTCTGAGAGCGCTCTCCGCCCGCTGGGCGGAGAGCACTATGCTCAGATTGATGTCATTAGCTCCCATGCTGAGCATGTCGATATCCATATCTCCCAGACCGTTGAAGGTTTTTTGCAATAGGGCTGGGGTTTCCTTGAGCATGTCGCCGACAATGGCTATCACCGCCCTGTCCCTCACGATATCCACCCTTCCCAGCTCACTTAGCTCGGAAGCGATTTTTTCCAGGGGAGCACCCATATCCAGGGATACCGACACACAGACCTCGGAGGTAGAAACCAGGTCGACGCTGACTCCCAGCCGTCCGAAGGCGGCGAAAAGCCGGGCCAGAAAGCCCGCCTGGTCCATCATCTGTTCCTGCTTGACCGACACTATGGCCACGTTAGGCCTCATGGCCAAGGCAACCACTGCCTTGCCGCTGGATTCATCGGGAAGAATGGTCGTGAAAAGCCCGAAAGGCTTGAGCACGGAACGGACCGTGACAGGTATGCCGGCTTCCAGGGCAGGCTGTATGGCTGCGGGATGGAGAATTTTAGCCCCGAAAGCTACCAGTTCCGATGCCTCTTCATAGCCTAAGCTGTCTATCGTCT
>CAZHSK010000256.1:0-2049 GCA_964535235.1 uncultured Treponema sp.
GCTTTCATAAGCTCGTTTTACTAGAATCGGATAACGATCCATTGTCATACCCACCCTTTTTTCCAGCACACTTCGGATCAGGGCATTGATAAGCACCTGGAACATATAGATATCATCCAGGATTTCCCTTTCTCTTTGGGGATCCTTTATACGAGCCAGTAGAGCACTACTGATGCTTCGGTAATGCTGTGCAATGGTTTCATCCTGCAGAAGCGGAGCGATATCCGGCGAAAATATAAAGCGGTAGAGATTGGGATGTTTTAAACCGAACTGGAGCATGTGGTCAGCCATTATGAGGTAAACCCGTAAAGGGTTCTCGGTGGCAAAACAGCGGTCTTGCTTTTCTTGTAAGCCTTCCCAGAGTCCCTCAAAGCCTCGCTTAATGAGGAGTTTGAGCAGTGCGTCCCGGTTTTCCACGTAGTTGTAGAGAGTCATCGGGGAAATTTTCAGCTGAGCCGTGACCTTGCGGGTGGAAAGCTTTTCCACTCCCGACTCTTCCAGAATGGCCATGGCAGCATCGATTATGAGTCCGATGTCATCGATCTTTCTATCTCGTCCCATGGATAGCCTCGTACGCTAATCATCGTTCCTTAACCGCCCCGGGTCAATGCCTGATAGAAATGTCTTTAGCGGAGAAAAAGAGCGAGCGCCCAGGCAGAAACCGAGGCAAGGCTTAGAATTCCAATGGCTATGGTCTTGGAAGCCAAAGGAGGGGCTTGGGGTACTTTACCTGCATCGGGTGTAGTATTGCTTGTCACAGAAGTGCTCTCCCACACCCGCATCATAAGTCCATCAGCGTCGATAGCCACGGTAGCGGGACGGATTCGGCCTTTGAATTCCAGTACCCTTTCGTAGTAGCCAAAAGCAGCGGCCACGATACCGCCTATTCTGCCAGGCAGGCTCAAACCGGGCATAATCGAAGCTTTAGAGATATACATCAGGCCTTCGAAGGTAATTGCCCTGTTGAGTCCTTCTAATAAAGCACCTTCGGTGATCCGAAAGCCCCACAGCGTAGTCATGATTCTGCCCGAGGGAATGAGAAGATTGGCCAGAACTATTCCCGCAGAAACCGAGAGCGTGGTGATGAGGGAAAAACGCTTGCCCATCGCGCTTGCAGCCGCGATAAAGACCAGGAGCATAATGGTTTTTGCCGTTAGGTTGTTCATCGTTAGAAAGGCAACCATTACGATAATGCCCGCTATCGCGAGGGCGCTGGGAGGGAAAAAACGTACGGCTTTTTCACGCCGTAACGCTCTTGCCATTATAGATTTCTGTTTACGGGCTTGTTGCGACTCTGATTTTCTGGATTTCTTGGAGGTCTTCTCCGCACCTTCAGGGGAAGGCGTGTTGCGAGGCCTTTCGGGAAGAGGCAGGCCTGCGGCCAGCGCATACCAACTGGATACGAGGACAAAACGCTGGGCGAAAAGGCCTAAAGCCGCGCCAGTGATGAGGCCCATGGTCAGGAATAAGGGTGCGATAAGCCATGCTGTTTCCCTGAATACGAGAAAGCGGGCTATGAATATCTGGGCTGCGTTAGAGACCATTGCTCCCGCTATCGAAACGCCGATCTGGCTTATAAATCGCCCTCCCGCATGACGAAGGCCCCACATGCTCAATGCGGCTGCCATGGTGCCGGCAAGAGAGAAGAGGGCGATATAGGAGAAGAGTGTGCCGGAGATAATGCTCATGCCGATTACCTTGACCACTGCCAGCACGAGGAACCAGCGGAAGTTAAGGATGTCCACGGCAATAAGAATAGGTAGATTGGCTATCCCCAGGCGCATGAAGGGGAGAGGCTTGGGCAGCATGTATTCTATAGCGGAGAGGAAGAAGCAAAAGGCTCCGAGAAATGCGGTAAGTTCGGCCTTGTTGGAAAATCGCTCAGAACGCTGCTGCATCGAGGCCCTCGAGAGGATCGCCGGAACCTTCGATATTAACGAAGACACTGTTGGGCAAACAGGCGATCCATAGATTTGCCGCCCCGATTTCGCCTGCCGCTACACAGGTTTGATTGGGGCAGGGTGAGGATTCAATATGCACTTTGTGGTT
>CAZHSK010000257.1:0-2045 GCA_964535235.1 uncultured Treponema sp.
TGCACAGAGAAGGGCGGAGCGAGGATGTGGTTCTTTTGCCCATTTCGATTCATCAGCGTTGGCCTAAGACGACAGAGAAATCCTTGGATGCGCTCATCGCGGCTATGGAGGGGGAATGCGGCCTCGCCCAGGCTGAGGCCGGGACGAGCCGGTTTGAGCGATTAAAGCGCCTGGGCGAGGCCGTGCTGGCATCGGCCGAACATCAGTATCGGCATTTCTACGGCGCCGAGCTGCCTGAGGCGCCGGGGCTTTCCAGCGCCCAAAGATTATCCAACCTGCGCCAGGCCGCGCTCACAACCGCCGAGCACTGCTTTCACCTCAAACCCGAGGGTGATGAAATACGGCGGGTCTACAGGATCCGCCAGACGGGCTGGGACAGAATTTTCAGGACCGACCTGGCCGAAACGGCAGCATCGCGCCCCACCTCAGCCCTTCATCGGAGCATGGCCGACAGGCTGGCGGGCGAGGCCTGGTACGCTTCCCGGCACATGGAACTGGTAGACCTGGCTTACTATCTCGACCTGGAACGGCTCAAGCCCGAGGATCCCCTGGAACTCTATATAGAAACCGCCCAGAATTATTACGATCTAATCTCTCGGCTCAAGGGCGGCAATATCTCTAATAGGAAGAATCTTCGCCCCAAGGAAGGAATAGTGATCGTCGGCAAACCCCTGTCTGTCGCCCAGACGCTCCAATCCCTCGGCCTCCAGGCCAAGCCGAGCAAGGCCGCGACCGAGGCCCTGAATCAGTCCCTCCTGGGAGAATTCCTAACCTGCATAGACGAATTGCAGGCTGAACGAGGATAAATTCAGTCTCAACCTTGTTATTGTTTCTTTTTAACACATCGAAAAGGCTATTTTTGATACGTTTGGGTAAATTCCACCCGCCCCTGCTGGGAGTTTATAAATCTTTTGTTCCTGAAGCCCAATTTTTCCATGCCCCTCATCCCTAAAATTCCAAAAATCCAACACTCGATCCCTCGCTATAATTTATTTATAATTCCTTATTCCTTATATTATATTGACTTTCTTGTTTATCATGAAATTCCTGTTATCCTGTCCACATTTGGCACGCCTATTGCTTATATATTAATGGACGCCCGAAAGGGGTCCCGCACGGAACGGCAGCCCGTGAGGCACAAGCCTTCCGGCGAAACAATAACCTAAACCTTTTAGGAGGTACTGTATGAACAATCTAACCCTTTACGGTAACAACCCCTTTGATCTGATCGATCACCTTTTCTCAAACGACGAGCTCCTCTACTCAGGCTTCAGGACCCCCGCGGTGGACATAAGCGAAGAGGACAACCGCTACCTCATCGAGGCAGAGCTGCCCGGACTTTCCGAGAAAGATGTAAAGCTCGAGCTCAAGGACGGCACCCTTTATCTCTCCACCGCCAAGAAGGAGACGAAGGAAGAGAAGAGCGCCAAGAACCGCTGGCTGCGCAGGGAGCGCAGGGAGTTCCAGTTCTCCCGCTCCTTCGATCTGCCGGACAATGTGGATGTAGAAAAGATTGAGGCCAGCTTCCGCGACGGCCTGCTCAGCATTACCCTGCCCAAGAAGGCCGAGGCAGCCCCCAGGCTGGTGCCCGTGAAGGCTGCGTAAGTAGTAAGCAAGGCTACGATGATGCTTTAGTTTGAGGCTGTCCAATAAGTTGGACAGCCTCTTTTTTTTATTCGCAGAGGTGAGGAGCATTGAAATAGTCTGTCAAGAATGATTTCGACTGCTAATCAAAACTTTATTATTCAATCGTTATTAACACTTTTTTCCCAAATACTTCCGCAACCTTGCCAATTGTAGACAAACGGATATCTTCGGTATGGTTTTCCATCCGGGATATCACGCTCTTTTTTGTGTTTAAGCGAGTAGCCAGCTCTTCTTGGGTCATCCCTTCCTTTTTCCTCAACTCTTTAAGCAGAAGCCCCACCTTGAACTCCTCATAGCCGGTTTCATAGTTCTTTTCGAACTCGGGGTCTTTTTTCTTCCGATTCTCTATATATACGGAAAGATCGGTCATGGTTTTCTCCTCTTTAAATAGTCGTCCC
>CAZHSK010000258.1:0-2040 GCA_964535235.1 uncultured Treponema sp.
AAGGGGGAGAAAATCTCTTTCTAGCCTATACCTGGGGGCGCTGCGAGCGGCCAGGAGGCGATAGCGCATTTTAAGCTCGAGGAAGGATGGTCCAGGACTTCCATCGGGGTTGATAAATGCCGGGCTGCAGCCCTTGGGTAGGCCCTTGCAAGTAGGCGCCAGGCGGGCAAAGTCTTTGTGCACAACTTCAAAGACGGCCTTGCCCAGGCTGAGGTTCTTTTTTTCGTCGGCGTAACTGGTGGCCGAGCCACCATTCAAGACCCCATAGGCGGTGAAGGGTAGTAAGGCCTTGCCTAGGCTTCGTAAATCCTGGATGGTGAAAAGAGCTTGCCTGCCAGAGCCCAGGCTTTCTGTCCGCGCTACCGAAGCAGGAAGCGCCAGACCGAAATCCGAAAGCCTTGCCGAGGCCTCGTCCAGTCCTAGCTGGAGCACCGCGTGTCCGGATTGGGCGGCTAGATCATCGAAAGCGAGAATCCTCTGGCTTGCGGTGTCGGGTAAGCCCTTTATACCGAGTGGCGTAGCTTCCCCATATGCGATGGAATTGACTCTCCGCAGTATTTCGAGGCTCAGGGGCAGGTTTACTCCTTTGCGCTCCATATCGGCCTTAAGCGCCGCACTTATGTCTTTCATGAAGCTTACTCTGCAAGCTGGACTGCCGCATTGGCGGCGCCAATCAGGGAGATGGAGTAATCCCTCACGATCATGACCGGAAGAGTGCCGAGAAAGCCTCTCATGTGAGCCGCATAATTACGCTCGAAAATCCGCATGAATCGGTAGTCCTTCAGGAGGAAGGCCTCGTGTCGTGAAGAAATGCCACCCGCTAGATATATACCTGCAGTGGGCATGAAAATTGTCGCGAGACCTGACACCTTGGCGGCGTAGTAGCGGACAAAAACCTCCATGGCCAGCCTACAGCGGGGCAGCGTATCCATGGCTTCGGCTATCCCTGAGGGCTTGTCCAGATCGGGCAGGGCTAGTATGGCCACCTCGGCAGTTGTTGTCCGCGGTTCCGGCAGTTTGTCGAGCCCGTAGGGCAGGGCCATGGAGGGTTGAAACGATGTATCGCAGAGAAATGAGAAAATCGAAGCTATGCCCTGGCCTGAAGCTGCCAGCTCGATGCCTGGCTCTGTGCCCAGTTTGGACATAAGCCAGCGGTGGTAGGCGTAGCTGAGCTCGTCCCAGCATGGGAGTTCCGAATGGCCGCCCTCGCTGGGGAAGGCCAGACAGCTTCCGTTGGCTCTTTTGTGCAAGAACCCGACGCCTAGGCCGGTACCGGCGCCTACGACAAGGGAAAGGCCTACTTTAGGCGGGTCGGGCAGGGTTCCGTCGCAATGGGGCAGTCTGGTTATCTGCCGCGAATCTTGAGGATCCAGAAGAGCGACTGCGTAGGAAATGGCTGAGAAATCATTGATGAGCCACACGGGAATTCCTATACTTTTCTCCACTTCGGAGGCAGAAATAACCATGGAGGCGTTGGTTAGCTCAATTTTGTCGCCCTGGACAGGGCCTGCCCCGGAGATGCAGCAGAGTTCAGGATTTGCATCTTTCCCATTTTCCCTTGCCGAAGCGAGCAGCCTGGCTATGGGCTGTATCAAGGAGGCTTCTTTTTTTGTGGAAAAACGCAGGGAATGGATGATCGTGAAGGCTCCTAGAGAATACTGCACCAAGGCCAGATTGGTATTGGTACCGCCTATATCCCCCGCGAGGATCAATCGGGACTTTGTAGATTCACGCATTAAAAGAATTTTACCCGCAGCCACGTAACTTGAGAAGGGCTCTGAAGGTAAAGCGCCCTGAAAGAGCAGATCGAAGTAAAAGTGTGGCTATCTAGCGAAAGACGATCCGGGCAATCTCGTAGTTTTTCAAAAATCGGGATTGAGAAGCCTCATAGATCTCCAGATGGAGATGCTCGCCATGGCCTGGCTTCCGGGCATTGACCCCCGTGTTGCCCCCCCGCCCGAGTGGATAGCCTGCGGGTATGTAGTCGCCGGGACTCACCGACACATCGGATAGATTAAAGTACAGATAGTACCTGCGCTG
>CAZHSK010000259.1:0-2011 GCA_964535235.1 uncultured Treponema sp.
GGAAACGTCCCTGCTTGCCCTTGAGCATATCGGAGAGGGATTTGAGCGGCCTGTTGGAGGCGCCCTTCACTACTCTCTTTTTCTTGGTGTTGTCGAAGAGGGCGTCCACCGCTTCCTGGAGCATTCTCTTTTCATTGCGGATGATGATCTCGGGCGCGTTGAGGTTCTGGAGGCGCTTGAGCCTGTTGTTGCGGTTGATTACCCTGCGATAGAGGTCATTAAGATCGCTGGTGGCGAACCTGCCGCCGTCCAGCTGCACCATGGGTCTTAGCTCGGGGGGGATGACAGGGATCACCGAGAGAATCATCCACTCGGGCTTGTTGTTGGAGTTTCTGAAGGACTCGACGATCTCGATGCGCTTTAAAAGGCGCTTATCGGCCTTCGGCCCCTTGGCGATCATCTTTTCCCGCAGCTCTGCGGCCAGTTCGTCCAGGTTAATCTGCTCTAAGAGGGAGCGGATAGCCTCGGCGCCCATGCCGGCCGAGAAGGCGCCGCCAAAGCGGTCCTGAGCGGCGTTGTACTCTTCCTCAGTGAGGAGCTGCATCTTCTTGAGCTCGGTCTCGCCCGGATCGATGACGATGAATTTCTCGTAATAGAGGATGGACCTGAGCGCAGCCACCGGCAGGTCGAGCAATAAACCCATGCGGCTGGGCACGGAGCGGTAGAACCAGATGTGGGACACGGGGCAGGCCAGCTCTATGTGGCCCATGCGCTCGCGGCGCACCCTAAAATGAGTGACTTCGACGCCGCAGCGGTCGCAGATCACTCCCTTGTAACGAATAGACTTGAACTTACCGCAGTAGCACTCCCATTCCTTGGTGGTGCCGAAAATCCTCTCGCAGAAAAGGCCGTCGCGCTCGGGCCGGAGTGTGCGGTAATTGATCGTCTCAGGCTTCTTGACCTCTCCGTACGACCAGGCCTTGATCATCTCCGGACTGGCCAGACGGATCCCAATACTGTCAAAATCCTGGATATCTCTCATGCTGCCCCCTTAAGGCTAAAAGGCGCCGGTGTTCTTGTTGATGATGTCCTCATCCCGCTCCGTCAAGGCTATCTGCTTGCCCTTGGCGTCGAACACCCTAATGTCCAGCGCGAGTCCGCGCAGTTCCTGTACCATTACATTGAAGGCTTCGGGTATGCCCGCCGCCGTGTGGGGCTCGCCCTTCACGATGGCTTCGTACACCTTGGCCCTGCCGGTCATATCGTCGGACTTGATTGTCAAAAGTTCCTGGAGGGTGTTGGCCGCGCCATACGCTTCCAAGGCCCAGACTTCCATTTCGCCTAGACGCTGACCGCCGAACTGGGCCTTACCACCCAGCGGCTGCTGGGTAACTAAGGAGTAGGGACCCGTGCTCCTGGCGTGCATTTTATCGTCCACCAGGTGGTGCAACTTCATAAAGTAAACCACACCGACGGTGATAAGATTCTTGAATGCCTCGCCGGTGCGTCCGTCGCGGACAACGGCCTTGCAGGATCCGGGCAGCCCTGCTTTCTGGATCTTTTCCTCGATCTGTTCCTGGGAAGGCGACTGGAAAACATGGCATGAATACCACTCGCCCAGGGTGCTGGCAGCCCAGCCCAGTTCGGTTTCCATGATCTGGCCGATGTTCATTCGGGATGGCACGCCCAGCGGATTGAGGCAAATGTCCAGGGGAGTGCCGTCATCCAGGTACGGCATATCCTCAACAGGCAGCACCCGGGCTACGACGCCCTTGTTGCCGTGCCGGCCCGCCATCTTGTCGCCTTCCTTGAGCTTGCGCTTGGCGGCGATAAGGACCTTTACCACTTCCTCAACGCCCGGCGACAAGTCGTCGTTGGCGCTGCGCTTCAGGCGCTGTACATCGATGATAGTGCCCTCGATGCCATGGGGCACCCTGAGGGATGAGTCGCGGACATCCTTGGCCTTCTCACCGAAGATCGAGTTGAGAAGTTTGAACTCGGGGGTCGTGTCGGTATCGCTCTTGGGCGTTACCTTGCCCACCAGAATATCGCCGGCCTTTACCTTGGCTCC
>CAZHSK010000260.1:0-2006 GCA_964535235.1 uncultured Treponema sp.
CTCATCGCCATAGATCTTCGCTTCGATCCGGCCGAATTGGCCAGTCTTTCGGCCGAGGAGATACGCAGCAGGGTTTTTACCCGGGCTGACGCAGGCGATAAACCCAGAATTCCTCTCTCACGCATAAAGCTCAATCACTGTCCATTCCTGGCGCCTGCTTCGACGCTGAGTCAGGAGGCCGGGCAAAGACTGGGCTTGGATAAAAAGCTCTGTACAGAGCGCTTGGCTTTTATAGCCGCGAGCCAGGGCTTGGCCGCCAAGCTTCTCTCGGTGTTCGACGAGCCCATACCTCCACCGACAACGGACGATCCCGAGCTCAGTCTCTATTCCGGGGGTTTTACACCACCTGCGGACAGGGCCAAGCTAAAGCGCTTTCATGCAGACCTGGCCGAGCGAAGGGATTCTCTTGAGGACCTTAAGGAGCTTAAGCGCAGCCTTTTCGCTGGCAATTTTGCAGACGAGAGGATTCTTCGGCTTTCCGGCAGGCTTTTTGCCCGTAATTTTCCGGAAACCTTGAGCGAGTCTGAGCGTTTGAAATGGAGGGACTTCTGCGCTGCCAGGATTCAACTTCCCTCCAGCGAGGGAGCTACCGAGTTAGCGGACTATCGGAGGCTTGAGGAAACAGTTCTGGCCGATGCAGATACGCCGGCACCAACGCGTGCCATGGCCCATGCGCTCCTGGAATGGGCCAAGACTTTGACCAGCCAAAGAGGATGACTGCAGTTTTCAGGCAGGGTCATGCCGCAGCCGGGTTTGTCGGTTTTCTCGAATTGTTGAATAAGGAGTACTGCGGTATTGTTACAATGGGTGTTTGCGCCCAAGGCGGTACATGATGAAGAAAGCGATTTCCAGCGCCGAGACACTCAGGCGCTCATTTGTAATGTTACTCTTGATGTTTTCCTTTGTGGCTGGCATCGGGAGTGTTCATGCTTCTTCGGGAGGGGCTTCGGTCCAGGCCTTGAGGGTTCAGGTGAGCAAAAGCCAGATCAGGGAATATCCTTCCGTATTGGCTCCCGTGCTGGCTACCCTCGCGTACGGACAAGCCGTAGACGCCTTCGAAGCAGCCAAGGAAGGCTGGATACGGGTTCAGGTACCCGGGTCTTCCAGGCTGGGCTATGTGCTAGTCTCGGCACTGACAGAAAAAAACATGGATCTTAGCGGGGGAGGTCAGGCCGAAACAGGCGTGAGCGGCACGGAACTAGTCCTGGCCGGCAAGGGCTTTAATGAGTCGACAGAAGAGACCTATCGCCAAAACTCCAATCTGGATTATGCTTCCGTAGATGCGATGGAGGATTTCGATTATTCCCAAGAAACCCTGGCCGGATTTATGGAGGGCTTCTCGCCGTGAAAGGACTCGGTGGATGAGGGTCTCCCGGAGGCGATCGGCTTTTTTCGCCTCCCTGGCACTGCTTTCGACCCTACTCCTGGGATCCTGCCTTAGCTTGGGGCAGAGCCTCGAGCTTTTAGCTTCCAATGCGTTCAGCCAGGGCCTTATGGACAGGTATGAACAGGCCATGCTCAAGGCCGCAGCCAAGGCTGCCGCCGACGCTGCCCAACCCCTGAGCCCGAGGGAAGAATACTACATAGGCAGGGCCGTAGCGGCCAGGATTTTTTCTCTCTACGGAGTCTACGAAAACCAGGTCCTAGCCGAGTATCTCAATAAGCTGGGCCAAGGCCTGGCCCTTTATTCCACTCGGCCCGAAATATTTATAGGCTACCGTTTTGCGGTGCTCGATAGTCCGCAGATAAATGCCTTCGCATCGCCGGGGGGCCACATTCTGCTAACCCGGGGGCTTTTATCCAAGGTGGAGAGCGAGGATGAACTGGCGGCAGTGTTGACCCACGAGATTGCCCATGTATCTCTTGGGCATGGCTTGGCCTCCATTCAGGGCTCGCGCCTTACCCAGATAGCTGCCGAGTATGCCCTTAATGCGGGAATGGCTTCTGGAGGAGAGGGAGCTTCCTTTACCGAGGCTTTTGGAGAGGCTATTTCCGAGTTGGCCACG
>CAZHSK010000261.1:0-1991 GCA_964535235.1 uncultured Treponema sp.
AAAACCGCGCTATGTTTCTAATCGACAGAACGGGATGAAACCGGTGGCGAAACGGAAGATTCCCCTAATTTGGGCAGCGTGGGCTGCCGAGAGCCTTCCGGGGTTTGCCTCCTTCCCCGGAAGGCTCTTTTATTATATGCTCCCCCCATGAATTTCAGCGAATTCGACCTCTGGTGCCGCGCCTTTCTTAAAATAGACGAGCTTAAGGATATCGACGATTCCCTCAATGGAATTCAGGTGGGATGCTCCAATAAATCCCTGAAAAAGGTAGCCTTCGCCGTGGATGCCTGTCTTGAGTCCATTCAGAGGGCAGCCCAGGCCAAGGCCGATGCGCTTTTTGTCCACCATGGTTTGTTCTGGGGAAGGCCGGCCCGAATTGAAGGCTCCCTTCTGGAGCGTATTCGTGGACTTGTAAACGCTGACCTGGGGCTTTATGCCTGTCATCTCCCCCTGGATATGCACCCGGAATACGGCAACAACGCGCAACTTGCAAACCGCCTGGATCTTCAGGAAAGGAAGCCCTTCGGCGTCTACCATGGAGTAGCCATAGGAGTTGCCGGCAGGCTGCCTTCACCCTGCTCTGCCCAGGAACTCATCGCTTCCCTGCTTCCGGACAACAGCAAGCCCAGAACGCTTATCGCCGCCGGACCCGAGCGCATCTCCTCGGTAGCTGTCGTGTCGGGAGGAGCGCCCTTTGAAGCGCTCCAAGCCCTAGGCCAGGGCATAGATGCCTTCGTGACCGGAGAACCCTCCCACTCGATATACCATCAAGTAGTGGAGGGGGGGCTTACCTTCATCGCCGCCGGACACTACGCCACGGAAGTCTGGGGAGTCCAGGCGGTGCAGGCCAAGATCAAGGCCGAGACGGGCATGGAAACCATCTTTATCGATCTGCCCACGGGACTGTAAGCCCATGGACAAGCAGCGCGACGGCCGAAAACTCTTTCTGCTTACAAGCCTCATTTCCATCTCCATCATTGTCCTGGACCAGATAGTCAAAGCCAGGATCGTAGCCCTCATTCCTGAAAACCGCATAGGATTCAGGCTTATGAACGATTTTCTATGGATCGTCCACACGAGGAACCTGGGCATAGCCTTTTCCATAGGGGATGGGGCATCCAGGTTTCTGCGAATCCTCCTTTTCATACTCATCCCGGGAATCTTTCTGGTAGCGGCGGTGGTCTATGGCTATAAAAGCCGTTCCTTGAGTTTGCTCCAGCGCATTACCTTAGCCTTCATCGTAGGAGGGGGCGGGGGCAACCTGGTGGATAGAGTTTTCAGATCCGGGGGAGTCGTGGATTTTTTGTCCTTTTCCCTTTTTGGAATATTCGGCCTGGACCGCTTCCCCACCTTCAATATTGCCGATCTCTGCATCAGCGTCGGGGCTGCCATTATGTTGTTAAGCGGATTTCTGGGTTCCGACAGGAAGCCGGACGGTGATGGTGAAACTATGGAGGACCTGGAGCATGACAAAGGGTAGCCGGATCCTTGTTTTTGTGGTTCTGGCCTCCCTGGCCAATATTCTGATAACGTTCGCCTTCTTTCTTTTTTTTCTGTGGATTTACTCGATCAGCTTGGCCAAACTCTTTCCGCAGACTGCAATTGTGTGGGCAATAGCCGGAGATTTTCTCCTGTCCATGCTTGCCGCATTTTTCATCTATAAAAAATTGCTTCCCTATGCCAAATCCAAGTTCAAGCTGGAGGAATATCGATGACGGAATGGCGGACTGTGTTGAAAGATCTGGGAGTCGATGTGCCCGCTGTCCTGCTTCCCGCCCCTGGTATAAATATGCGCCGCTGGGCCGTTGTGGCCTGCGACCAGTACTCTTCTGAGCGCCACTATTGGGAGAGGGTGGAAGGCTTCGTGGGCGATGCACCTTCGGCACTCCATTGCATTTTTCCGGAATGTTACCTTGAGGATAAGGACAGCGATCAAAGGATTGGGCGCATTCAAAGGACAATGGAGCGTTACCTGAGCGCCGGGTATCTTG
>CAZHSK010000262.1:0-1989 GCA_964535235.1 uncultured Treponema sp.
TCGGCTCCATCGACGGCGACCCCGCCGCGGCCAGCCGCTACACCGAGGCCAAGCTTTCGCGCTTTGGCGAGGAGATGCTCACCGACCTGGACAAGGATACGGTAGCCTTTGGCCCCAACTACGATGAGTCGCTCAAAGAGCCCCTTGTCCTGCCCTCAGCCTTTCCCAACCTCCTGGTAAACGGTTCCTCGGGCATAGCCGTTGGCATGGCAACCAACATGGCGCCCCACAACCTCCTGGAAGTGGGCGAGGCCATAGCCGCGTACATAGAAAACCCCGACATCGACCTCGAAGCCCTGATGCGGCACATCAAGGGCCCCGACTTCCCCACGGGCGGCATCATCTTCGGCTCAGGCGGTATCAGGGATGCTTACACGACGGGGCGGGGTAAGGTTGTCGTTCGAGGCAAGTTCATCATCGAAACGATGAAGAACGGAAGGGAGCAGATCGTCTTCACCGAAATCCCCTACGCCGTCAACAAGACCACCTTAATTACCCGCATCGCCGATCTCGTGCGAGACAAGGTGCTCGAGGGCGTCTCCGACCTCAGGGACGAGAGCGACAGGGAAGGCCTGCGCATCGTGCTCGAACTCAAGAAAGGCGCCATACCCAAACTCGTGCTCAACAGGCTCTTCACCCATACAGCCCTGCAGTCTACCTTCGGCGTCATCAACCTCGCGCTGGTGGACGGAAGGCCTAAGTGCTTATCATTAAAAGAATTAATACAATTATTTGTCAAGCATCGCATCGATGTGGTCACCCGCAGGTCCCGCTTTGAACTGCGCAAGGCTGAAGAACGAGCCCATATTCTGCGCGGTTTGGTCATCGCCCTCAGTAATATCGATGAGGTTGTGGCCATCATCAGGGCCAGCAAGAACGTCGAACTGGCGCGGAACAATCTGCAGAAACGCTTTGACTTGAGCGAAATCCAGGCTCAGGCCATTGTCGATATGCGACTGGGAAGGCTCACGAGCCTCGAAACCGAGAAAGTCCTGGCTGAATTAGCCGACATTGAGGCCAGAATCAGCTACCTTCAGGGTTTACTCGCCAGCGATGCCATGATTCTGGACGTCGTGAAGAACGATACACTCGAAATCGCCAAAAAATATGGGGATGCGCGGCGTACCGAAATCGTCATAGACGATCTGGAGGCCATCAATATAGAAGATTTAATAAAGCCCGAGGAAATGGCCATTCTTATTTCCAACAAGGGTTTTATCAAGCGCGTGTCCGTCCATCTCTACCGCTCCCAGGGCAGGGGAGGCAAGGGTTCCAACTCGGCCAACCTCCTGGAAGAGGATTTTGTGGAGCAGTTGTTTATCGCCAACACCCACGACCACCTTCTGTTTATAACCAGCGCGGGCAAGGCGTATTGGCTCAAGGTGCACGAAATACCGGAATCCAGCCGCCAGGCCAGGGGAGCCCATATCAAGAGCCTCTTGGCTATCGCGCCGGATGAGGAAATTACCACGGTAATAGACTTCAAACACTTTACCGGAAGCCAGTATCTCCTCATGGGAACCCTCCGCGGCGTAGTGAAAAAGGTCTCTTTAGCGGCCTTTGTCAACGCCAAAACTAGGGGAATTATCGCTATCCATCTGGACGAAGGCGACAGGCTTGTATCGGCCTGCCTCACAGGCGGCCAGGATGAGGTAATGCTCATCACCAGGAAGGGCCAGGCCCTGCGTATCCATGAAGCCCAAGTAAGGCCCACCGGAAGATCGTCCAGGGGCGTACGGGGCATAATGCTCAGCGACACCGATGAATTGGCAGCCATGCTCAGGGTCAACCACGAGCAGGATATGATCATTATCACCTTAAATGGCTATGGAAAACGCGTGGCTTACAATAGTTTCAACGCCCACGGACGTGGAACCAGGGGGCAGATGATCTACGTGCCCGTCGATGTGTCGGGTGAAATTGTGAGCGCGGTTGCTATTTCAGAAGACGACGAGGCGATGATAATCACCTCCCAGGGCAAGACTATAA
>CAZHSK010000263.1:0-1961 GCA_964535235.1 uncultured Treponema sp.
CGTCCTTGCCCCGGGACTCATCGTGAGCGCATCCACCAGAGTCTACGATCTGGTGAACGAAAGAGAATGGCTAGGCCAGATACCCCCGCAGGCGGTGGTTGTGCCCGGCGCACGACCTGCCAAGGGCAACTGGGCTAAGGAGCGCGGGCTATCCCTCCAGGCCCCGGTCATCGTAAAATACAGAGATTCGGGCACCGAGGCTTCGGTTGCCCTGGAGTCCGCCCTCCGTTAACCATTCCGGGCGGCTTACATGGAGCACTACCGTGGGGTACAAGCTAGGAATCATAGGCGCGGGCAAGATAGGTGAAGCCCTTCTGCTGGGCGCATTCGCAAAAAAACTCTTCAAGCCCGATGAGATCATACTTTCGGTGAGAACAGAGGCTCACAGAGCCGATCTTCAGGCTCGCTACAAGGTGGAATGCACGCTGGACAACCGCAGGGTTGCGTCTGAATCCGAAATTGTCCTTATGGCCGTCAAGCCCAAGGCGATTGTGGATATTCTGGGCTCGATAGCCGGCGATCTGCACCAGGGCAGCCTGATAATCTCCACAGCCGCAGGGGTTCCGCTGGATATCATTGAATCCAGGGTACCAGGCTATGTGGCGGTAGTGCGGACGATGCCCAACTTGGCCGTATCCGTGGGAGAGGGCATGACCGTCTTCACCTGTGGACGCAAGGTCTCGCCCGACCAGATCCAAGTGGTAGAAAATCTCTTTGGATCGGTGGGCAGGGTTTTACGCCTGGAAGAGCAGCACATGGATGCGGTCACAGGGCTTTCAGGCTCGGGACCTGCCTATATTTACATAATCATCGAATCCCTGGCTGATGGCGGCGTAAAAATGGGCCTCTCCAGGGATGTGGCCATAGAGATGGCCGCTCAAACTGTTTTGGGAGCGGCAAAAACGGTTCTGGCCACGGGAGAACACCCCGCCAAGCTCAAGGATCAGGTTACGACTCCCGCCGGTGTCACCATCGATGGCATCATGGAACTGGAAGAGGGGGGATTGAGGGTTACCCTGATCAAGGCGGTGATGAAGGCTACGGAGAGAGCGCGGCAGCTCCTCCACAAATAGGATACTTGCTGTTATTCCCTGCTCAATATCGAGGTGAGGTGCTGGCGCAGTTCGGCGGATAACTGCAGGGATCTTCCCGAGACTCTTCTATTCTTAGGCGACAGCTCTGAGAGCACTTTCTGGGCGAATATCTGTGCATTCCTGGTGAGTTCATTAAGGCTGAGAGGGCTGGCCGATTCCAGGGCATTCAGAATTTTCTTGGAGCGGCTGGAAGCGGCACTGGAAAAGAGCCTGTCGTGGGCGATGGGCTCCATGGCTTGGATCAGGGATGCCACCAACGCTGGATCCAGGCTTGATATAACAGACCTGAGTACCCTTTCGTCCAGTTCGAGGATGAGATTGCTGATGTCGGCCACGAGGCTTTCATCCACGCCGCTCGTCCAATCCTCCTCCCGGCGAAGCGCCGGGGATCTCTCGTCATCTACCGAGCCTAAAAGTTCCATGAAGGCACTCTGGGCATCCGAGAGTTCGTCGGAGGAAAGCCTGGATCTGGCTTCACGTATGTTCCAGTCCAGCATTGCTCCGCCTAGGCGGGAATAGCATAAGGTTTTAATCAAATCCACAGTATCTCTGGGACAACCTGCCAGACTCGCGGCCACCAACTGATGCCCTGCCATGCGCAGTGCAAGATCCACCCAACCCGGAGACAGGCTTTTATCGGCCAGAATTTCCGAGAGGTCTCCGGGAATTATGAGTTCTTCCTCCTCATCTCCCTTACCGCTGAAATGCTCCATAAGCCAGGATTCCACTTGATCGAAAACCTGGAAACCCAGGAAGGCCGTCATCGTCCTCATGATAACCACCGGATGGGCGCGAGTAAGGGCGAGTCGAGTGCCCGCGATGATCATCTCGGATTCGCACTCGTCCGGGAATCCTGCTGCCTTGGTA
>CAZHSK010000264.1:0-1930 GCA_964535235.1 uncultured Treponema sp.
GAGAGATCGATGTTGTAGGGTAGAATGGCAAAGTTATATAAGATGCTGGTAGTCCAGGGCAAAATGGAACCAGTTATGTAAATGATAGCCTGGATTCTAGGAAACGGATTCCCCCTCACCAGTGCCACCACAAATACTGCGAGGCTAATTGTAAGGTAGAGGCTCTGTACGGCGACAATCAAGTAAAGAAGCCAGGAACGATCGTATACAAAGGATGAAAAACCTATTCCTTCCATCAGTCGGGCATTGGGATGGAGGATGTTATGTCCGCCCAGGGTCTGGGAAGCAGCAAAACCGATCACAGGCACAAGGAATATGAGTCCCACTGTCCAGAGCTTCAACTTTCTCGCTCTTCCGGTGATATGAAGCGAGAAGAGAAGCCAAAACGGAAGTATGAATTGAATACCCAGATGCTGAAACCGTACCCAGAAGAAAAGAGCGCTTTCAGAGAGTGAGTTAATCTCCAGCGCATAACCAAGGTTATAAATGGCGGCACAGATCGCGCTCAATGAAAGATATACCGCCGAAGCCCCGGCTGAGGACCTTTTTCTCCAGGCAAGAATGCAGAGAAATAGAATAGTTATGCAAAAACAGAAGAGGAGAGATGTAGCCACGAGGCGGGCATCAATCATGGAACCCCATTATTGACCGCTGGTAGAGCTTTGTCAACGTAGTCATAATCCGGGCTTTTTAAACGAGGCGCGCTTAAGCCTGTCGTTTATAGCTTTACCAAGCCCCTCATCGGGGACCTGTTCGGCGTAAATCGCGCTGAAGCCTTCGGCATCGAGATCGTATAGAATTGCAAAGAGCCGGGATGCGGCCTCCACCATGTTGCCTGTTTCGGAAAGCACAACAGTCCTAGGCAGAATCTTGTCTGAAGGCATGGAATTTTTGCTTTCGGCATTGAAAAGAATACATGCGCACTCTTCAGGCTTATTAATAGTATCAATAATTGAGGAAAGCTTTTTTTTGGACAAAAGATGAAGTCGTGCATGGGGGGCGTAATGGCTGGGCAGCTGTCCCGGACTTGCGATAGTCTCCGGCTGCGAGCCCTGTGGAACTATTACCTCGCCAATTATTTCCTTTATTCGCTCTAAAGGCAGGCCGCCGGGCCTCAGAAGCCGGGGAAGCGGACCAGTCATATCCAGTACGGTCGACTCTACCCCCACCTTGCAGGGACCTCCATCCACGATAAAATCCACCCTATCGCCTAAGCCATGGATGACATGGGCAGCGGTAGTTGGGGAGATATATCCGAAGGGATTCGCGCTGGGAGCTGCAACCGCAGTGCCTGAATATTCTATTATCTTCTGCGCCAGGATTTGGGAGGGAAAGCGGATCGCCACGGTATCGAGACCAGAGGTGACGATTCCGGGAACCTCAGTACGTTTGGGTAGCACCAGAGTCAAGGGGCCAGGCCAGAGCGTTTCAGCAAGGAGTCTGGCTTTGGCCGGAAACTCGGCAGCCAGACTCTCCACTTGCTCTATTGCCGCAATATGCACAATAAGTGGATCGAAAGAAGGTCTGCGCTTGGCTAGAAAGACCCTGGCTACAGCCTCGGGGTTAAAGGCATCGGCTCCCAAACCATAGACGGTCTCAGTGGGTATGACCACCAGCTTGCCCGCCGCGATAGCCTGACCTGCGCGCCTTAGGCTTGCATCGCTCGAATCCAATAATTCCATCGGGCAGATGGTAGCGATTCCAGGCTTGTGTGACAATACAGGAAGTCTAGGCAGTCGCTTAATAACAACCCGCCACGACGCGCCAGCCCACCTCCGAAGAAGCTCTTTTTAGGTATGAAGCCAAGAGCTCACAGGATGTTTCCAACTCGCCCCCCTCTGGTCCACTGGGTGCGTAGATAAAGGCTAAAGCCCTAGAAGCCCCGGGGAATAGTTTAGTGGCCATGGAATCTCGTACCGGATTGGCGGTG
>CAZHSK010000265.1:0-1909 GCA_964535235.1 uncultured Treponema sp.
CCGGCTGGCTGCCCTCCAGAAAAAGCAGGTTTACTGTTCCCTCATCGCAATATTCCGTGGGCAGAAGTCCCGACACCGCGCATACACTCGTCCTCGCCAGTCCGCTCTGGGGGTAGGGGAAATCCCTGTACTCAAGACCCTTGTGTATATCCCTCATATAATCGGCCCAGATGGGAGCGGCGATTGTCGCTCCCGTCTGCTCGACGCCCAGGGAGTTGCTGCCCCTGTCGAAACCAAACCAGATGGCCGAGGTGTAGTAGGGACTGGATCCCACCGTCCAGGCATCGGCCCAGTTATGGGTTGTGCCAGTCTTGCCCGCCAAGGGGATGATATAAGAATTACCTCTCTGTCCCGATTGCCTCATCTTGGTCCCCGACGATGTGGAGCCGGCGAGGGTGCCCGAGGCCACTACCCGCTGAAGCATGTCCAGCATTACCGCGGCGTTCTGCGGGCTCACGACCTGAATGGAGGAGCCCATCTTGCGCAGTTTTTCCCTGGATTCCTTTTCCGGTTCAAGAATGAGGTTTCCGTTCCTGTCTTCCACATAGCGTATGGCTATTGGCTCCACAGCCTTGCCGCCATTGGCGAATACTGCATAGGCCCTGGCCATCTGGATGGGCTTGACCCCGATTACGCCCAGGGCAAGAGGGTACACCCGGGGGAAGGTCTGCTGGATTTCGTCGGCGTTTTCAATGCCCAGAAGGGCCGCCGCGCGCTCTATGGCGGCATCGAATCCTATGGTCTGCAAAACTTTTACCGAGGGAACGTTCATGGATCGTGCCAGGGCTTTCCAGGCTAAAACCGTGCCTTCCCACTCGCCTCTGAAGTTAAGGGGTATATAGGGTGTGCCGTCCTCGTTGTAGAAAATAGTGGGAGAATCGTAGATCAGGCTGCCTTCGGTGATTTTTCGAGAGTCGATGGCGGCGGAGTAGTACAGGGGCTTGAAGGTGGATCCGGGCTGTAGCCTGGCCTGTGTAGCCCTGTTCCACTGATTGGCCATGGAATAGTCCGATCCCCCTATAAGGGTTGTGATATAGCCGGTGTTGTTGTCGATAGTGACGAAGGCGCCTTCCACGGTGGTTTTTTCCAGGTTGGTCTTAAGCTTGGCATTGCCCGCGTTGGCCAGGCTTTTCAGGTCGGGGATACCGAAGGCAAGAGAAAAAGTCTCCATAATGGGATTGATCTGGGCGGTGTAATATTCATAGGCCTGGTACTCGTTTCGGGAATTGGATACGAAAAGGGGCTTGAGGTCAAAGGCCAGGCCCAATAGCTCCACGATAGGTGTATAGGTAGCTTCCGCCGAGGAAAGACGCAGTGAGGATGCCCTTTTATAGGAGGCGTTGGCCTGTTCCAGGCCTCGCTTCATGTAAGCTTCGGCAATTGTCTGCTGATCCAGGTCCAATGTGGTATAGACCGATAATCCATCGGAGTAGATGTCGAAGGAGCCGTAGAGCATCTCTTCCAGCTGGCTCAATACGTAGGAGCTGAACCATGGAGCCTTGTCGTCCCGCATGTAATATGCCGCTGATGCTACCCTAGTGTAGTCGAAGTTATCCCAATAGGAATTGAAGGAATCCTCGGCTTCTTTCTTGGTGAGGTACTTGCGGTCCACCATCTGGTCCAGAACGTAGCGGCTTCGAGCCTGGGCTATCTGGGGATTGCGGAAGGGATTGTAGCGGGAGGGGCTGGAGAGCTGGATGGCCAGGAGGGCAGACTCGGCGGGGCTGCAGTCCGAAGCCGAATGCCCAAAGAAGTACTGGCTCGCCGCCTCGACGCCGTAGACGCCGCCGGCGCCCATCACCATTTTATTGAGGTACATCTCCAGTATCTCGTCCTTGGTATAGCGCCTTTCGATCTGAAGGGCCCACCAGAGTTCGATGAGTTTTCGCCGTATGGAGATGTCCCGCCG
>CAZHSK010000266.1:0-1870 GCA_964535235.1 uncultured Treponema sp.
GGGCCCCCTCGATCTCTTTATGAAGGCTAATTACGAGGCCACCGTAAATCTTATACAAGCTTCCCGCGAGACAGGAGTTGAGAATTTTCTCTACATAAGCTCGGCGGTTGTTCATGGGTTTGGCCCCCATGTGGATACAAACGAAGAAGGCCCCTACTATCCATTAAAGTATCCCTACCAAATCACAAAAAAGATGACTGAGGAGTATGTCCTGGGAAAAGATGAACCGGGCTTTAAGGTGACCGCGCTGCGTCCCTGCAATGTCTATGGTCCGGGGGACAGAACCAGTACCTACGCAATGTACGAGGCGATCATAAAGGGCGTTTTTGGCTATGTCGGATCTGGCGATGCCCTCACCTGCCCTCTCTACATCGATGATCTGTGCGCGGGAACTCTTGCTGCGCTGGACTGTCCCAAGGCCGCCGGTGAAATCATTCTGCTTACCGATGGCATGAAGGTGAGCTGGAAAGACTACTGCAGAGTGATGTTCGAAGCCGTGGAATCAGGCAAGAAACCTGTCGGGCTTCCTGCCCCGCTGGCCATGCTCTCCTCCAGAATCCTCGAATTCGGGTCGCGGCTGATCGGCAGTACAAAAGCCCCACCCCTTACAACCTATCGAGTGGAACAGGCCTCGCAGAACTATCATTTTTCCAATGCAAAGGCCGAAAAGTTATTGGGATTTAAACCGACTATCTTCTATGAAGAGGGGCTTGGAAGAACCGCTGAAGCCTTTTTAAGAGAAAGGGCAAAGCGAAGCTCCTAAAGGTGCATTTGCCGAAAAACTCCATTTTGACTACTTTAGATAGCAGACATCCAAGGCCATTTCATGCGACTTCAGTCTTATAAATGGCCTCAATTATCATAATGGAGGATTTTACATGGCAACCATAACTTTCAAGGGCAACCCCGTAACAACCGCTGGAAACCTACCCGCCGTGGGGTCTGTGGCTCCTGACTTTTCCCTCACCCAGGGCGATCTATCCGATGTAGGCCTCGCCAAGTTCGCCGTCAAGGTTAAGATTCTCAATATCGTACCCAGCCTGGATACGGGCGTATGCGCAGCCAGCGCCCGGGCCTTCAACAAGGCTGCGGAAAAGCTGGGCGATGTAGTCGTACTGACTATAAGCCGCGATTTACCCTTCGCCCAGAAGCGTTTCTGCGAAGCCGAGGGAATCAAGGCTGTCGTACCTCTCTCGGAACTCAGAAACCATGATTTTGGCAAAAAGTACGCCGTGGAAATGACCAGCGGCCCGCTGGCCGGCCTTCTCTCAAGGGCTGTGGTAGTGCTGAGCAAGGACGACAAGGTTGTCTATACCCAGCAGGTTCCGGAGATAGCCCAGGAACCCGACTACGAAGGGGCTCTCGCCGCGGCTAAAAAAGCGCTCTAACGTTTACTTAGAGGGAGCAGAACCCTCGGGCGATGAGGATCGCCCTGAGGGTTTTCAGCATGAAAAAGATACTGATAACGATGCTTGAAACCGGCTTTGGCCATAAGTCTCCGGCCATAGCCGTCAAGGAATCATTGTCCGAACTGTCGGAAGAGCCAATCCAGATAGATATCGTCGATTTTGCCAAGGAGAGCGGCGCATACAGGGACGACTTGGTCATAAAGGGTTCTTGGGAATTGGCGCTGGTATTTCCGGTAACCGCTCGAATCGGCTATCTTCTGATGGAGTTGAGCGGAAAAAACACTACCTACATCGACATACTGTTCAAGGATTTCGTTCTCAAGGGCATCGATTATATAGACAGCTATAAGCCCGACATGGTCTTCGCCACCCATGCCCTGGCGCTTTACACCGCGGTGAAAGCCAGGGAACTGCTCGATCATCCATTCAAGGTAGTAGCCTATGTAGTGGATCCCTTCGAC
>CAZHSK010000267.1:0-1827 GCA_964535235.1 uncultured Treponema sp.
TTCGCGGTCAAGAAAGGCGACGAGAAAACCCTCAAGCTCTTCAATGAAGGACTTGCCAAGGTAAAGGCTTCAGGCAAACTGGACGAATTGGTAGACAAGTGGCTTAAGTAGCATGGCTAAAGGCTCTCCTCGCTCCGAGCGGGACTCCAAGAGCTCCGTCCGTACCACAATAAACGTCACCGACGGCACCCTCATTCCCTTAAAGGATGAGGGTGGCTTGCTTTCGGCCTGGAACATCTCCTTTTTTGGCGCCATAGGCCTTCTCATAGCCCTGCCAGTCTTTAGTCCCGATCCATACCTGCGCATTCTTTCCTTTGTGCCCGACGGGCTGGTGGCTACCTTTTCGGTAACTCTCATCTCCATTTGCTTTTCGTTGGTGATAGGACTCTTCGCCGGTCTGGGGCGAATTTCCCAGCGGGCCTGGGTAAACAGGATCGCCACCGTCTATGTGGAGGTTATCAGGGGCATACCACTCCTGGTTCAGCTTTTCTACATCTACTACGCCCTAGGACCTCTTCTGAAACTCCAGGGTCCCCCTGCGGCGATACTGGCCATGTCCATTTGCTACGGCGCCTATATGGCCGAAATATTCAGGGCAGGCATCCAGGCCATACCCAAGGGGCAGATGGAAGCGGCCCTCGCTTTGGGCATGTCCAGGGCAACCGCGATGCGCAAGATCATCATTCCCCAGACCGTGATGGTTATCCTGCCCCCTATAGGCAACGAATTTATCGCTCTCTTGAAGGACTCTTCCCTGGTATCCATCCTCGCGGTTTCGGATCTGCTCCGCAGGGGCAGGGAGTACGCCTCCACCTCATTCAGATATTTTGAAAGCTACACGGTCATAGCCCTGATCTATCTGGTCATGACCCTCTTTTTCTCCCGCCTGGTGGCGGCTATGGAAGAAAGGCTGAGACATCGTGGCAATGTTCATTGAAATAAAAAACGCGGTTAAAAGCTTCGGCGCGGTCCAAGCCTTAAGAGGCGTGGATTTGAATGTCCAAAAGGGCGAAGTGGTCCTCATCATCGGCCCTTCCGGCTCGGGCAAGAGCACCCTGCTGCGCTCGGTAAACAGGCTGGAGCGCCTGGACTCTGGTTCCATATCCATAGACGGCGAAAGCGTCACCGAAGAGGGTTCGGACATACGCCACATCCGCGAGGAAGTGGGCATGGTTTTTCAGAGCTTCAACCTGTTTCCTCACTTGAAGGTAATAGACAACATAAGTCTTTCTCCCATCATCGTGCTGAAGAAAAAGAAGGAAGAAGCCCAAGAAAACGCCCGCAAGCTCTTAGCCAAAGTCGGCCTATCGGACAAGGAACAGGCCTGGCCCGACCAACTCTCCGGCGGCCAGCAGCAGCGCGTCGCCATTGCCCGTGCCCTGGCCATGAACCCCAAGGTTATGCTCTTCGACGAGCCCACCAGCGCCCTGGATCCGGAGATGATCAAGGAAGTGCTGGATGTCATGACGGACCTGGCCAAGGAAGGGATGACGATGTTGGTTGTCTCCCATGAAATGGGTTTCGCAAGGGCAGCGGCCGACAGAATCATCTTCATGGATAGCGGGCAGATTGTAGAAGAGGCTCCCCCCGAAACCTTCTTCACCTCCCCCAGGGAGGAGCGCACTCGCCGGTTCCTGGAGCACATTCTCTAATACGTTTCCCTGACCTCGTTACCAACAAGGTTCGAGGAACTCCTTTTTAATTGCTCGTTCCGAAAAAACTGTACTATAATGATCCTCCCCGACCATGAGAGACCAGCACGGAGGAGGAAGCGCTCTGTGATCAAATACCTGGCCGTCAACGACGAAAAATGCGTGGGTTGCATGA
>CAZHSK010000268.1:0-1824 GCA_964535235.1 uncultured Treponema sp.
TGCAGCTTTTAGGGTGTACCAGGAGGGAGGCGAAATCCCCATCGTTCGTATAGAGTAAAAGCCCCGAAGACCATTGATCCAGGCGGCCCACATTATAAACCCGTTCGGGCACCGAGGACTTGATGAGGGAGGATGCCACCGGCCTGCCTCTTTCGTCCGCCATGGAACTGATATAGCCGGGAGGTTTGTTGAGAGCGATATAGCGGAGTCTGGACTGTACCTGCACGGGGCGTCCGTCCAGAAGCACCGTATCATCAGCATTTACCAAAGAACCCAGAGTGGCTACAACACCGTTTACCCTAACCCTGCCTTCCTGAATGAAGGTTTCGCAGAAGCGCCTGGATCCCAGACCGCAGGAGGCCAGAAAGGCCTGGAGACGTATGCTTTCCTTCATCCGCGCTGCCCCTCCTCCTTGGCGAACCTGTCGGTCTCCAACTCGCTCAAAGGGGGAAGATCGGCGATAGAGCCTAATTTAAAATATTTGAGGAATTCCTGGGTAGTGCCGTACTGCATGGGTTTGCCGGGCATATCCTTTTTGCCCACTTCCCTCACCAGGTCCCTGGAGAGCAGATACCGGATCATGCCATCGGCCGAAACACCCCTGATAGCCTCTATTTCCGCCCTGGTTATGGGTTGGGAATAGGCGACAATGGAGAGGGTTTCCATGGCGGCCCTCGAAAGCTTGGCTTCATTTTTCTTGCCATAATGATCCTTGAGCCTCTCCCAGAGATCCACCTTGGGCGCGAAGATCCAGCCACCGCCCGATTTTAGGGGAGTAAAACCGTGAACCTGGGATTCGTGCTCCGCTGAAAGGCGCTGGAGGGCATCGACCACCTCATCCTGGGAAAGGCCGGATATCCTGGCTAGGGCTGCATCGTCCACGGGCTCGCTCTCCAGAAAGAGAATGGCGCTGATAAGGGCGGCTTTCTCCTCCGGACTCAGTTCATCCATTTTCTACCTCGTTTTGATAGGGGAATATGCGAATATCCCCGAAAAGCCTGTGCTGTTTGATGCGAATTATTTTATTTTTTACGGCGTCCAGCATGGCCAGGAAGGCGCAGGCCAGATCCAGGGCCGATCTTGGCCTCGTGATGAGCTGGATAAAGGAAAACTCGCCCTGACGCTCCAAGAGCTCGTGCACAAGGGCTAATTTTTCATGGAGAGAGACCTCTTCGTATAAATCTATGATCTTTTCAGAACTGAAATTCTGGACTAAGGAAGAAAAAGTCTTGAGGAGGTCCCAGACATCCAGGTCTTCCCATAGGTCTTTATCATCCACCACGGGGAAGGGCAGGATCCGCTGCATGCAAGAACGTTCCAGCCTCCACTCCACTTCCATTTCCCTCTGCTCCATGAGACCGGATAACTTTTTGTACTTTTGGTACTCTATGAGTTTTTCGATGAGACTTTGCCGGGGATCCTCAAGGTCCTCGTCATCCATGGAGCCCAGGGGCAGCAGCATGCGGGATTTGATGAGCAGCAAGGTGGCTGCCAGATTATAGAATTCGGATAGTTCATCCAGATCGATGCCATCCTCGTTTTTCAGGCATTCGAGATACTGCTCGGTGATGGAAGCGATATGGATGTCGTAAATGTTCATGTCGTTCCGCTTGATGAGGAAGAGAAGAAGGTCCAGGGGGCCTTCAAAATCCTTGAGACGGAACTTTCTTCCTTGGCCCGAGGTTTCGGGAAAATCCTGGGTTGTGGATATTTGAGCGGTTTTACTATTCATCAGGGACACGGTGCATCATATATGCCCTGTCCGAGAGGGTAAATACCCTGAGGGGGAAGCTCTGCCAGGATTTCCTCGAAGCGACGCCCGCT
>CAZHSK010000269.1:0-1799 GCA_964535235.1 uncultured Treponema sp.
CTTCCATTGCGTAGGTCCACATTTCTTTTGCCATGTACTTCTCCTTACTAAAAAATCTCTATGAAAGACTATTTCATACGGCCTTACGGCCGGCTTTACCCTTTGGCGTATCCCTTTACCTTATCTTTCACCGCTTCCCAGTTGCCGCTGAAGCTGGGCGCCCTGCCTTCTAGGACGGCGAGGGCGTTCTCCGCCGCGCCCTTAGCCAGAAGGGCTACGCCTTCCCTGGTGAGCCCGGCGGTGTGAGGGCTCAAGATTACCGACTGCATACCCATAAGAGGGGAGTTTACATCGGGGGGTTCTTTGGCGAGCACATCGAGCCCGGCGCCAGCGAGATGACCCGATTGGAGAGCTTGGATGAGGGCAGCTTCGTCCACGATCTCACCGCGGGCGGTATTAATAAGGAAGGCGCCTTGTTTCATGACGGCCAGGCGCTGTGCGTTTATGAATTTTTCGGTTTCCGGCGTGGCGGGTACGTGGAGGGATACAAAGTCGGCGGCCGCGAGAAGAGCCTCGGGGCTTTCCGCCAGTCGAATGCCGCTGCCCTGGAGCTGCTCGGGCTTGAGGTAGGGATCGTAGGCCAGGACTTCCATGCCCAAGACCAGTGCTACCGAGGCAACGATCTTGCCTATGCGCCCCAGGCCTACGAGCCCGAGAGTTTTACCCTCCACTCCCATGGGTTTGTATTCGAAACGGGATCTAAAATTTCCTTTTCTCGTCTGGGCATCCAGGTAGGGCAGTTGTTTGGAGAGTGCCATGATGAGGGCGATAGTGTGCTCGGCGACGTAGCGATCCTGGGGACCTTTTACGCCAGCGACAACGACTCCGTGTTTTGTGGCCGCGTCTATGTCCACGTTATTGAGGCCGCCGCCGGTGCGGGAAATAACCTTTAGGCGAGGAGAGGTGGCGATCATATCTTTAGTGACTTTAGTGGCGGTGCGAAGGATGAGAGCGTCGGCATCCCGCAAGAGGCGGCCTACGGTGTCGCCGGAGGGATCCGGGCTGATGATAATTTCGGCCTTGCCCTGAAGGGCAGCCATGCCGGCGGCTTCGATGGGTTCCGAAAGCAGAATCCTGAACAAATGCGGGCTTCCTTATCTCTTCATGATTGTAGAACCGTCATATTGTCCTACCGTGATCAGGATAAGCCCCATTCTTTGAATTTGTCAAGCCAGGAAATTACGATTCCTCCATTATATAGTGGAACTTGCATACCTCTGGGCTTAGGAGAAGTATTTCGGGCTGCTAGGGGTTATAAAAGCGAAAAATTCAAAATGCGGATAAAAAAAGTTGACAAATCGGAATATGTATAGGACAGTATAAATGTAGGACAAATCTGTCCCAGGAGGCATGTTGATGAAAAGAAGAGTATTCTTTCTCGCAACGTTGGTCCTTGCTCTAGCCATGGTATTCCAGGCTGGCGCGGCCAATCCAAAAGAGTTCAAGCTCGGCTTTATGACATCCTTGAGCGGTACTTTCGCCCCACTCGCGGAAACCCAGCGCAAGGGAACCCTGCTTGCAGTGGCCGAAATCAATGAACGCGGCGGACTGAACATGCCGTGGGGAAAGGTCCCGGTCAAGCTCATTATAAAGGATGACGAAGCCAAGCTCGATGTAGGCATCCGCCGCTATCGCGAGTTGGTAGAAGCCGGTATCAACGGCTTTACCGGAAGCTGCTGGAATCCCATGGCCGCGGCCTTGAACGAAGAATCCAAGCTCAAGCCGATGCCCATGATCTCTGCCTGCGTTCCTGCCCTCGATACCTTCAAGAAGGGCAATCCGGCTCCCGGATCCTTCTC
>CAZHSK010000270.1:0-1784 GCA_964535235.1 uncultured Treponema sp.
TGTTGCCGATAAGCCTGGCCTGGGAAGCGTTTGATGTGCGAAATGGGGCAATTTCCTATTCGTCCATGCGCCACCGTCTTCTGCACTACAGGAAAATCCCTGATACGCCCAACGAGGATTTCCGTATCGGCTGTATTGTTCTGACCCAACCGTTTTTTCTTGCCGATTCAATGTGGTTCAATGCCCCCGAGTGGAGCCCTTCGATCGTTCGGGGCAAGGCGAGGGGATATGAGCTGGACAAGGAAGCAGGCCAGTCCATCTGGCAAAGCCTCCAGAACGCTTGGCAAATCCAGCGGGTGACTGATCTCAGCCAAGAAGCAAACCGCATCGCGGAGGTTTCGGCCCGCTATGGGAAAGAAGCGACGTTCAGGCCGCGCCTTGGACAAGGCTCATTCCGTGTACTAGTCACGGACGCCTACCAGCGTTCATGCGCGATTTCCGAAGAACACTCCCTGCCCGCTCTCGAGGCCTCCCACATTAAGCCCTATGGCGAAAATGGCCCCCATGCCGTCCACAACGGCCTTCTGCTCCGAAGCGACCTTCATCGGCTTTTTGACCGCGGCTACATCACGGTCACCGCCGACTATCGGATCGAGGTCAGCCCTCGGCTAAAAGATGAATTCAAGAATGGAAAATCCTATTATCCATTCCATGGCCAGCCTCTCAGCCATTTTCCAGCCAATAGACAAGATCATCCCGATAAAGACCTCTTGTTGTGGCACAATGAGCATGTCTATAAAGGCTGAGCGCCGCGGTGGGCGGCTCTGATGTCGATGTTTGACCGCAGAAACGATGCCCGCATTCGCGCGGCCGCTTTTGATTGGCTGAACGACCAGGTCCTGCGTCATGGAGATATTTTGTCCAGGGCGCTGATCGCCCAGGGATTCTACCTGGATAATCAAAGGATCCCGATGGTCGGGCCATCGGGCATCTTTAAGCCGCAAGTGCTCGAACTGCCATTATCGATTACGACAGCATTCAATGGTCCCTATGATGATTCCTTTGGAAGGGACGGAAAGCTTCGATACCGGTACAGGGGCGTTGACCCCGACCATAGGGATAACGTGGGCCTCAGAGAGGCCATGAGGCATCGCTTGCCGCTCGTACATTTTCACGGGATCGCCCCGGGAAGATATATGCCGACCTGGCCGGTATTCATTGTTGAGGATCATCCCGATCCTTTTACGCCAGCCTTCTCCGTTCTGATCGATGACAAAAGCCATATCGGGTTATACTCCGAGCGAGGAGACGATCGAACCTCGGTTGGGGAGGGCGCCGATACCGCCCGCCGGGAATACATCACGTCCACAGTCAAGATTCGGCTTCATCAGAGGGCGTTCAGAGAACGCGTTCTCGAGGCCTATCGCCGGCAATGCGCTTTTTGCCGACTGCGGCACGAGGAGCTCTTGGATGCGGCGCACATCATTCCAGACAGGGAACCGGGAGGCGAGCCAATTATCAGGAATGGGGTGGCCCTATGCAATCTGCATCATGCGGCGTTCGATAAATTCTTCGTCGGCTTGAGGCCGGACTATGTCATCGAGGTTCGTCCCGATATCTTACGGGAAGGCGACGGCCCGACGCTCAGGCACGCGATCCAAGGTCTTCACGGATCGAGGATCCAGCTGCCGACACGGGCGGAGCACCACCCCGATCCAGCCTTGTTAAACCAGAGATATGAGCTGTTCAGAGCGAATTTCTAGAAGAAAGATGGTTCCATAGAGTGACCTTATCCCCAAAATGGGCCAGTGGAGATGACTTCGCTAACTATTGAGAGCCGGATC
>CAZHSK010000271.1:0-1780 GCA_964535235.1 uncultured Treponema sp.
TTCAGCAAAGCTATAAAAAGGGGCTGCCCAGGTTTTTCTTCCTGGACAGCCCCTTTTTTAATGAATCAGGCAGTTACCGACAAACCTGCGATAAACCCACCGCTCTATCTTAGCCCTTGGCCAGGAGAAGCTTTTCCTCGCCCGCGGGCACGTACATGATGATGTAAACCAAATCCTCTTTGGGATCCAGATTGGTCAGGTAGTGCAGTTTCTGCGAAGGCACGAAAACGGCGGTGCCGGGCAGAAGGGGATAGGTTTCATCGCCAATGGTGATGGCGCCGGTGCCGGAGAGGCAGTACACGCCGTGCTCGATCGCGTGGGAGTGGCCCTTGGTACCCTCCTGCTGGCAGGTATCGTCCGGCTTGATCTTGTTCACAAGCAGCGAAAAGCTCTTGGAACCGCAGGTATCCTCGTTGATGAGAATATTGACCTCGACCTTCCCGTGGTGGGCAACGCCCTTTATGGCGTCGTCCATGGTGAACGCTAATTTCTGGCTCATGAAAATCTCCTTTATGTGCGGTTGGACCCTCGCGGGCATCGACGGCCGCCCGGCCGTCGATGCCCGCGAAGTCCTTGCTCCTATACCGGTTTCAGGTTGCCTAGGCTTTTTTCGTCTTCTTCTTGCGCCTGACCTGGCTTACGAGAACAAAGACAGTGAAAACGTAGAACACAATGCTAATGGGACTGGAAACGAAGGTAGTGAAGTCGCCCTGGGACAGGATAAGCGCCCTTCTAAAAGAATCTTCCATCGTCGGCCCGAGTACTAACGCAAGAATCGCCGGCGCCACGGGGAAACCGAACTTTTGCATGACAAATCCCGTAAGCCCCGCAAAAAACATGGTGAATACATCGAACATGTTGTTGTTGGAGGAAAAGGAACCGATGACACAGAGCACCATTATGGAAGTATAAAGATAGGATTTCTTAAAATCCAAAACCTTGACAAAAAACCTTATTCCGAAGCTCTGCATGGCGAAAACCAGGATATTGATAAAGAACAGGGTCGCATAAAGACCATAGATAAACGCCGCATTTTCCTGGAACAGGAGAGGACCTGGCTTTAAACCGTGGATGAGCAGGGCTCCCAGAAGAATAGCGGTAGCGGGGTCGCCGGGAATGCCCAGGGTGAGCATGGGTATCAGGGCTCCACCGGTAACGCCGTTGTGGGCCGCCTCAGGTCCGGCCACGCAGTCCAGGGTAGGCTCATCCGAACAAGACTTTCGCTTGGCCTGGTCATAGCCCAGGAAAGCGGCGATTGGTCCGCCTGTCCCAGGAATCGCCCCGATGCCTACGCCGATCAAGGCCGATTTTATGATCGTACCCATCAAGCCCTTTATTTCCTTTAAGGTTGGGAAGGACATGGATACTTTCGTGTCGAGTTTTCTCTGGATCGCCGCCTCGGGAGTTGCGAAGGCTTCTACCATCTGGGGTATGGCGAACATGCCTATCATGAATGAAAGCACATCCACTCCGCCCAGGAGCTGAACAGATCCGAAGGTATAGCGTTTGACGCCCATTACCGGATCCATGCCGATTGTCATTACCAGCAGCCCCACCATGCCCGAAATAAGACCCTTGATTACCTTGCCCGATGAAATGCCGGCGATGGTGGAAAAGCCGAAAAACACCAGGGCGAAAATCTCCGCCGGACCGAATTTTAGGGCGAATTTGGCAATAAGAGGCGCCACGACGATGAGTATCACCACCGAAATGAGACCGCCTATGGTAGCCGAAAGCACCGCTGTGCCCAGAGCCTTCCCGGCCTTGCCTTCCTTGGCCA
>CAZHSK010000272.1:0-1728 GCA_964535235.1 uncultured Treponema sp.
TATATTCGAGGTCACCGCAGGGCTGGAAAAAGAGCCGTTCATCATCGCCTTCTCAGCCTCCGCCATATCGATCCCCGACTTTTCCATCATGGCCAGGGCTTCCACGAGGGCCGAAACCTGCACATCGATGAGCATGTTGTTGATGAGCTTGTAGGCCATGCCCGCGCCAGGAGGGCCAAACCTGAACTGCCGTTTACTGAACGCGGCGAGGAGGGGCTGCACGGCTTCGAAGGTGGCCTGCTCGGCACCCACGAAGAGGTTCATCGTGCCACCCGGGATGCTGCCGGGGCCGCCCCCAAGACCTGCGTCCGCGAAGCGCAGGCTGTGGTCCTGGGCCAGGGAGCTCAGCTCCTTCACCCAAGCCAGGGAGAGAGTGCTGCACTCGACAATGCAGCAGCCAGGCAAAGCCGCCGCCAGGGCACCCTTCTCGCCGAGCCACATAGTCTTGGAAGCCTCATCATCGCCCACTACCGACACTACCGCGTCGGCGCCCCGCACAGCCTCCGCGGGGCTGGTTGCCCTTTTGGCCCCCTGCTTCACCAACTCCACGTCTTTTCCCGCGCTACGGTTATATACTCTCAGCTCATAGCCAGCCCTTAGAATATTGGCCGCAATGTTGAATCCCATATTGCCTAAACCCAATACTGCAATTGTCTTCATAATCGCCATCTCCTTATCTAATAAAAGATACTTCATTGAAGATTGTGGGGAAAAAATTGTGAAAAAACAAGCGAGCGTTATACCGAGAATATTGAGGCAGCCATACAATCGCCCTACTATACGCAGGAAACCGACAGGTTGGCTTCAGTCGGTCTCGTATTCGCGCTTAAGCTCGTCCATCAATTCCTGTACTGGCACGATCCGCTCAGTCCTCCAAGCGTTGGCGCCCGCGAAGGCAAAACCCTTGTCCAGCTTTCCCTTTTGGGCGTTGAGAAGGGCGAGGGATATGCAGTACGGGGCTGTCGCAATGTCACAGGTGACAATGCAATGGTAGGGGCAAGCGAAGGGTTTTTTCTTGCCCTGGGCGACATCGTCCAGGAATTTATTCCGGATCGCACGTCCGGGCATTCCCACAGGGCTTTTTATTATTTCCAGATCCTTCTCGTCCGCCGCCACATAGGTATTCTTGAAGGCTAACGCCGCATCGCATTCTTCGGTGGCGACAAAGCGGGTGGCCATCTGGACGCCGGCAGCCCCCATATCGATATAGCGGCGGATATCGGCACCGGTGTAGATACCGCCTCCGGCTATAACAGGGATTTTATTCCCAGTTTTTTCCTCGAAAGGCTTAACGGCAGCTATCACCTCGGGGACGATGTTTTCCAAAGCGAAGGCTGGATCCTCGAGTTGCTCGGCCTTAAAACCCAGATGGCCGCCCGCCAAAGGACCCTCCACCACAAAGGCGTCGGGCAGATAGTTGTACTTGTCCAGCCAGCGCTTGGCCAATAAGACCGCCGCCCGGCCTGAGGAAACAATGGGCACGAGTTTGGTTCTGCATCCCTCTTTTAAAAATTCCGGTAGATTGACCGGAAGGCCTGCCCCGGAAAATATGATGTCTATTTTTTCGTCTATGGCTGTCCTGACCAAGTCGGCAAAATTGCTCAGCGCAACCATGATGTTGACACCGAGAATTCCCTTGGTATGGGCGCGAGCAGTCCTGATCTCCCGCTGCAAAGCCCTTATATTGGCGCCTAGAAAATCCTTGAACCCGTCGGGCTCCATGAGGCC
>CAZHSK010000273.1:0-1717 GCA_964535235.1 uncultured Treponema sp.
CAGGCATCCTGATGGTTCCCAATCCTACATTGAAGCCTCCGGGCCAGGTTCAGACGGGCGATTTTCTTTCGAGTTTGGATTCGACGCTGTGGGGGGAGTCCTCTGGTCGTCCGAGAACCCGATCCTTCATCCCATTGTTTACAGGCTTCTGCGGGGTAAGGAGGTCCTGGACCAGGTAGAGAGCTATTTTGGGCTTAGAAAAATAGGTCTTAAGGGTGGGGAATTCCTTTTAAACGATCGAGCCCTATTACTCAGGCTTGTGCTCATTCAGGGCTATTATCCCGGGACTTCTTACGCGGCGCCCAGCAGGGAGGCTATGGAGAAGGATATCTTAGCCGCCAAGGCCATGGGCTTCAACGGAGCCAGGATTCACCAAAAGGTAGAGAGTCCTTATTTTCAGTATCTCTGCGACAAGCTGGGTTTTTTTACGAGTTTCGAGATGCCATCATTCTACCTTCCTTCCCGCAAGGCGTTTGAGGACTATGAAGCCGAGCTGCGTTCTCTCATCGCCAGGGACATGGCCCATCCCTCCTGCGTGCTGGGGATTTTATTCAACGAAACCTGGGGCATTTGGGGTATCTATGGCCGAAAATCGCGGACTCGGCGCTTCGTTCTAGAGATGACAGCGCTGGCCAAGGCTTTGGATCCCACGAGACCTGTCATCGACAACTCGGGCTGGGAACATTTTGGGGGTGATATAATCGATATTCATCACTACCTGAAGAGTCCGAGTCTGGCCAGGGCTTTTTACGCTGCTCTTAAGCGCCAGGACATAGCGGTTCTCAATAATCTGTCGGTTCCCAAGGTTCTAGCCTTCAATCTTTTGTATCAGGTGGCGACAAAAACTCGAAGCCTTTTCGTGGACAGCGACGCTCGGATCGGTGAAAAACCCCTATTCTTGAGCGAATACGGAGGTTTCGGATGGTACAAGACGGAAGGAAATACCGAGACTGCCGAGCTGATCAGCGAGTACACGAAAGACGCCCTGGATTCGGGCCTTTTCTGCGGTTATTGCTATACCCAACTCTATGATGTGGGTACCGAGACCAACGGGCTTTTAACCGCTGACCGCAAGCCTAAGGTGGATATAGTCAAAATACGAGAAATTAATAACCACGAGCCTGGTTCAAATTAGAGAGGAAGCCTGCCGCTGATTCACTGTCGGAATTTATTTCCGTCTGATCTCAGAGAATCCACAGTAAGGTATAAGGGCGGGGGGCATGGCCACAGAGCCGTCGGCCCGCTGGAAATTCTCCAGCACGGCGATTAGAGCCCGCGAGCAGGCTACCGCCGTGCCGTTGAGCATGTGGACGTGCTTGTTCTTGCCGTCATCGTCCTTGTACTTGATATTGAGGCGCCTGGCTTGATAATCGGTGCAGTTGGAGGTGGATGTCACCTCGCCCCACTCGCCACCGTTGCGACCAGGCATCCAGGCTTCTAGGTCCCATTTGCGATAGGCGGGAGCGCCCAGGTCGCCAGTACAGGTGTCCACCACCCTAAAGGGTATGCCCAGGCCGGAGAATATCTCCTCTTCAACGCCTCGGAGGTATTCATGCATGACGCCCGATTCCTCAGGGCTCGTGTAGGCAAACATCTCCACCTTGGTGAACTGGTGCACCCGGTAGAGGCCTTTTGAGAATTGGCCTGCGGCGCCTGCTTCGCGCCTGAAGCAGTGGGAAACCCCGGCGAGCTTCAAGGGCAGACTGGCCTTGTCGAG
>CAZHSK010000274.1:0-1706 GCA_964535235.1 uncultured Treponema sp.
CTGGACCTCATTGCCAGAAACCTTTGGCTCTCCTGGAACTTCGATGCGATTTCTCTCTTTATCCGTATCGATCCCGATGCCTGGGTCGAGAGCGGCCAGAATCCGGTAAAAATGCTCGGCATGGTGAGCCAGGAACGCTTCGATCAACTGGCCCAGGATGACTCCTTTGTCGCCGCCCTTCAGGATGTGAAGACCAGACTCGAGCGCTATCGTAAGGGCGAGGCCTGGTACAAGGGTCCCAAGAGTTCCGTCACCGCCTATTTCTCCATGGAGTTCGGCATCGATGTATCCCTGCCCACGTATTCGGGGGGCCTGGGTATTCTGTCGGGCGACCACATGAAGACCTCCAGCGACTTGGGGCTGCCCCTGGTGGGCGTGGGGCTTCTGTATCGTCAAGGATATTTCAAGCAGTATCTCAATGCCGATGGCTTTCAGCAGGAATCCTACCCCGAGAACGACTGGTACAATATGCCCGTCGAGCAATGCCTGGACAAAGAGGGCAAGCCCATACTGATTTCGGTGGACATGGGTGGCAGGAGGGTTTATGCCGCCATCTGGGAAGTGAAGGTGGGGAGATCCAGCCTCTATCTTCTGGACAGCAATATTCCCGAGAACCAGCCCGAAGACAGAACAATCACCGCTACCCTCTACGGCGGCGACAAGGATATGCGCATCCGGCAGGAAATACTCCTGGGCATAGGCGGCATGCGGGCCCTGGAAGCTCTGGGCATAGATGTAGTGGCCACTCACATGAACGAAGGACATTCGGCCTTCCTGGCGCTGGAGCGCATACGCCGTCTCATGGCCAATCAAGGCTTGAACTTCAAGGAAGCCATCCAGGCATTTATACCTACCAATGTTTTTACGACTCATACCCCTGTTCCCGCGGGCAACGAGCGCTTTGGCATCGACCTTCTGGAGCGGTATTTCAAGGGCTGGCTGGAAAACTTTGGGGTGCGTTGGGACGAGTTCATCGCCCTAGGAAGGGAGAACCCATCCGATCACGGCGAAAGCTTCTGCATGACTGTTTTCGCCCTCAAGCTTTCAGCCTGGGCCAATGGAGTATCGGCGCTTCACGGCGAAGTGAGCCGGAAGATGTGGAAAAACCTCTGGCCCGAGCTTCCTATTCACGAAGTACCCATAGGTCATGTTACCAACGGTGTGCATCCCCGTACTTGGATAAGCCACGACATGATAAGCCTTTTGGACCGCTATCTTGGCCCCCGCTTCAGCGACGAACCCGGTGCCAAGGAAATTTGGGACAGAATGGACAGGGTATCCGACGAAGAACTCTGGCGCACCCACGAGCGTCGGCGCGAACGCCTGGTGGCATTCTGCCGCCAAAGGCTTAATTCCAGCATGGAGAGACTGGGCATTACCGACCCCTCCCTCCTTACCCTGGGCGATTCTTTATCGCCTTCGGTATTCACCCTCTCTTTTGCACGGCGATTCGCCACCTATAAAAGAGGCAATCTTCTGCTCTCGGATCCCGACAGGCTTATTCGCCTCCTCTCCAGTACCCAGATGCCCATGCAGATCATTTATGCGGGCAAGGCCCATCCCCACGATATCCCCGGCAAGGAATTGATCCGGGAGCTCGTGCATTTCTCCCGCAAGGAAGAGGTGTTAAGGCGCATAGTCTTCCTGGAAGACTACGATATGAACATAGCCCGGTACATGACTTCCGGCTCCGACGTCTGGCTCAA
>CAZHSK010000275.1:0-1695 GCA_964535235.1 uncultured Treponema sp.
TTGACGAAACTACAAAGCCACTTTCAAAAGTTAACAGACTTTTGAAAGTGGCTCTAGCTTCTAGTCATTCTTCCTTGAGGTAGTTCTCCACCCTCAGGCGCTCTGCTTCGCCTATGCGCCCGAGGCGATAGAGAGTCGCGATAATCTCTTCCACCTGGAGGAAGGCATGCAGGCGAATGCCGCTTTTCTCCATGTCGGCTCGCCCGTTCCTGCCGCGCTCCACAAGGACTACAAGATCCTCCACCACCAGGCCTTCACCCCTCAGAATATCCACCGCTTCCTTCTTGCTCAAACCCGTGGTAATAAGATCGTCGAGAAGGAGAACCCTCTCGCCTTTTACATACTCTCCCTCCACTCTGTTGCCCGTGCCATGATCCTTCACGGGCATTCTGGGCCATATCATGGGCTGCTGCAGCGCCAGGGCTGCAGAGGTAGCCAGGGGAAGGGCTGCGGCGGGGATGCCGGCAATTCTCTGGAATCTGCATTTTTTTGCCAGCGAAGCGTAGGCCTGACCCGCTAGCGCCAGGGCCTCCGGATTAGAAATAAGCCTGCGCAGATCGATATAAAAGGGGCTTTTCGCGCCGCTTTTAAGGGTAAAGTCCCCAAGCCGGAAACAGGAAGTATCTATCAAGGCTGCGACGAAGGCGTCCTTGAGATTTCCACCATCGTTGCCCGGGGCTTCCCACCCCGAGACTCGAGGAGAAACCTTTTCTGCCTCAGCACTCGCCCGGTTTATCTCATCTTTCAGAGCCTCTGCAGCCAATCCAGGGTCTTTGGCTCCCGATATAGACCTGGCAGCCACCACCAGAACGCCCTTTCCATCTGCCCTGGCCCCCGCCAGAAGCGCATCCCTGGCATTGCCTCCCTGGGCTCCGATACCGGGGCTTAAAAACCAGGCCTGGGGAGCCACAGCCCTAACTTTCCCCAAGGCCTCGATATCGTTGCCCGCCACCACAATACCCAGATTTTCCGACCAGGAAACGATGCTCCTGGCCACCTTAATGTAGAGGGGTTCGTCAGGGCTTGGCAGGTCCTGGAACTCGGCGGAACCGGGATTGCTTGTCCGGCAGAGGAGGAAGAGACCCTTGTCCTTCCATTCCATGAAGGGCTCGATGCTCTCCTTGCCCAGGTAGGGATTGAGGGTAACCGCGTCTGCGCCCAGGCTGCCGAAAACTGCCTGCGCATAGGCCCGGGCAGTGGATCCTATGTCGCCTCGCTTGGCATCTATGAGTAAAAGCGAGTCTTCCGGCACGGCGGCGATCGTGGCGCGCAGAAGCTCCATGCCCGCTTCGCCCAGGGCTTCATAAAACGCTATGTTAGGCTTGTAACATACAGTGTGAGGAGCCGTGGCTTCAATAATTTTAATATTGGATTCCCTGGCTTCCTGGATACATGCATCCAAACCCCTGGCTTTAATAGCACTTTTTTCGAAAAAGGGGTCTAGCCCGACGCAAAGACAGCTGTTCTTCTGTTTGGAAAGCTCATCCAGCCTTTTTAAAAAATCCATGATACTCCGCTCCTCGCTCAGCAGTCTGGCCTTTAGCCCTCTTGCGCGGGCTCAGACGAAGAATACATGGACGTGGAGGAAATCCGCAAGGCCGTTGCGGAAAAGCGAAGAATCTTGCACGCAGGCTGGACAGATAGTATATACTAGAGTAAGGCATTTGCAGGGCTCTGTTCAAAAGTCCCTTCAAG
>CAZHSK010000276.1:0-1642 GCA_964535235.1 uncultured Treponema sp.
ATAGGCCTGTCCGGGGAGAGTCCTGGATCCCTGCGGGACCCGGATAAATGGTCGGGCAGAAGCAAGCCTACTATCGCCATCGGTCAGGAGGTTATGGTTACGGCTCTTCAGATGATCACCGCGGCCGGAGCCATTGCCAATGGGGGGCTTTTATTGAAGCCGACAACGGTGAGCAAAATTGTGAGCGCCGATGGGGAGCTTATATTTGAACACGTAGCCCAGGTTCAGCGAAGGATAGTGTCCGAAGCCACCTCCAGGGCGATCCTGGATGCCATGGAACACACCGCTTCCCTCCAGGGCACGGGCTGGAGAGCCAAGGTTCCCGACATACGCATGGCGGTGAAAACAGGCACTGCGCAGATGATCGATTCCAAGACCAGGGCTTATTCGGACAAGGACTATATAGCCAGTACTCTGGGCATCTTTCCTGCGGATAAGCCGCGCATTGCCCTGTATATCGCCATTATAAAACCCAGGGGAGCTTCCTATCTGGGAGGGCAGATCGCAGCGCCGGTGCTGAGGCAGGCAGCGGAGGCCGTGCTTTCCAGCATGGATATAGACAGAGGCAAATCGCCCATACTGGTGCACAGCGGAACCTTGCACATGCCCGAAGAAAAGGATGCGAGCATAGGGGATACGATGCCCGATCTCAAAGGCTATTCCAAACGCTCGCTCATAGCCCTTCTGGAAAGAAAGGACCTCAGGGTATCTATCCATGGCGATGGCTATGTTGCATCCCAGCAGCCTGAGCCGGGCAGCAAGATAAGCGAAGGCAGCAGAATCACCCTTTATCTCAAGTGAGGCTTGTAATGGACAGAAACGAGGCTATCGCGCTTTGGCGACGCTACAACGATGAGGATTCCCTTTTCAGGCATGCTCTTTCGGTAGAAGGGGCTATGCGGCATTTCGCCAGAAAATATGGCGAAGATGAGGATTACTGGGGCATAGTCGGAATACTCCACGATGTGGATTACCAGCAATACCCTGAGGAGCATCTGACCCACGCCAGAGCGATGCTGGAGAAGGAATCCGTGGATGAGGGCATTATCAGGGCTGTCCTAAGCCATGGATGGGGGCTCTGCAGCGATGTGGAACCAGTGCATACAATGGAGAAGGTTCTTTTTGCCGTGGATGAGCTCACTGGCTTTATCGCTGCCTGCGCCTATGTGAGGCCTTCTCGTAGCGTGCTGGATATGGAAATCAGGTCGGTAAAGAAAAAGTGGGGTTCAGTCAACTTCGCTGCCGGCGTGAACCGCGGCGTGATAGAAAAGGGCGCCACCATGCTGGAAATGTCCCTGGAGGACCTGATAGCCGAAACGATTCTAGCCCTGAGAGCCGTCGCGAGCGACGTGGGGCTGAAAGGTAGCCTCTAGGGAAATCCTCTCAATTGACCATGCAGCGGTTTGACTATACATTGTGCCCTTTAGGCAAGGATGGTATAGGCAATGCTGGAAAAAATCACCGAAAAATTTGTCGATGTCTTCCGCGGGATAAGCGGCAAGGCTTCGATTTCAGAAAAAAATGTCGACGATGCCGTCGAGCAGATCAAGATGGCCCTCCTGGAGGCCGACGTCAACCTTAGGGTTGTGCGGCGCTTTGTCAACTCGACCTTGGAAGAAGCCAAGGGCGAGAAGGTTCTGCG
>CAZHSK010000277.1:0-1634 GCA_964535235.1 uncultured Treponema sp.
TGGCCGGTGGAGACTTCCTGGCTTACCTCCTTGATTACGATAAGCCCCGATTCCCTGGAGTCGTCGAAGCCTTCGATGCTCGATTTCTCGATTATGGCGTATTCGTCTCCCTTCTGGATGCCCATGTTACTTCCCATCTGGAGCTTTACCGTGGAGCCGCTGGCGCTCAATATCCGGGTGTTGATCTGGAACTGGGGAATGGAGCGCACTTCGAATTGCAGCTGGGGAGGAATGGAGGAAATGGCCGATTTTATGGATTCAAACGGATTGTTGGTATCGCTCCCCGAGGTCTCGACGGTTTTTATGGCCAGGACCGTGCCGCCCGAGGCTACATCGATAAAGGTGATGTTGGTTTTTATGCTTGTCTTGTATTTGAGGTTTTGGAGGTCGTAAAAGGAATTGAACTCCACCACCACGGGCACCACGACGATAAAGGCTCCGACCAGCCTGTTGAACTCGCTTTCGGTGAGGAAGGATTCGCCGAACTGGAATTTCTCCGGCATGACGAAGTTGCTCTGCTTGGACTGCTTGATCGCGGAGATGAAGGTCTGGATGTCCGATGAGGAGAAGCGCTGGGTTACCCCCAGAATGTTAAAACGTCCCAGGTCGGAGAATACTTTTTGTATTTCCCCATCTATGGAGCCGAGGGCTTGGGGGGGGATATTCCACCCGTAGTATCCCAGGGCGAATATGGCGATATCCTGTTTCTGACTTATCTGGGGCTGTGCGGCCAGAGGCGATAAGGCTGTGCATATCAAGAAAAGCACGAGAATGCCCGTTCGGAGTTTCATGATTGCTCCTTTGCTTAGGATGCGCTTATAGCAATTGTATGTATTCCGGGAAAAAACACAATCGCGACCGACAAATTATTTATATGGGAAACTATTGCCCAAACCCTTCTGGCCTATCATCTGCCCGGGAAAAATCTGCCTATCCTGCCCGGCGCTTCACTTTTCCACCGTGTATTGCCGATTAGCTATTGAACTCGGATGCACTTAAGCAATACTTGCAGGTAAAGCAGTAATAAGCGGCTTCTAAAATATGACGAGTTTAGAAAAATATTCGAATTTTATGATTTGGCACGTTTTTTGCATTTGTCTGCTATAAGTCTTCAGGAGGAACCATGAAGGGAAAAACAGGAATACGAGCATTAAAGGGCTCAAAAAAGGCGCGGCGGATTGTGCAGATTGTTCTTTTCATCATCATCGCCGTGATCTCGACCACATCCGTGCTGAAAGAAAAGGGAGTACAGATTCCCTTGATACCCAATGCCTCGCTCCATGCCATCTGCCCATTCGGCGGTGTCGTGAGCATATGGCAGCTTCTAAATGTAGGCACATTGGTTAAGAAAGTACACGAATCCTCGGTAGTGCTGGCTGGCCTTGGCCTGGTGCTAGCCCTACTCTTTGGTCCGGTGCTTTGCGGCTGGGTTTGCCCCTTCGGCACATTCCAGGAATGGCTGGCATACCTGGGAAAGAAGATCTTCCGCAAGAAATTTAATACCTTTGTGCCGCAAAAGCTGGATAAGGTTTTAAGGTATTTACGCTACCTGGTCCTCATCTGGGTGAGCTACATGACCGCTATAACAGGAAAGCTCATCTTCCAGGACTATGATCCTTACTTTACGCTCTTCA
>CAZHSK010000278.1:0-1625 GCA_964535235.1 uncultured Treponema sp.
GCTACCAAGTTCACCGAGGTGGGCTACGTGGGCCGGGATGTGGAATCCATGATCCGAGACCTCATGGCCGCAGGAGTGGCCATGGTCAAAGATGAGATGAGGGTTCAGGTGGAAACCGAGGCTGCCAAGCGAACTGAGGAACGCATACTGGATCTTCTGTTGCCCGGGCTTTCCTCCTCCGTGGAACCCCTAGGTTCTACCCAGGCCACCCTCGTTTCACCTTTGCCGCCCAACGAAACCAGGGAAAAATTCCGCAAGCTTTTGCGAGAAGGCAAGCTGGAGTCCAGGGAACTGGAACTCACGGTGAGTGCGACCCCTCCTTCCCTTGAACTTTTCGCAGGCACTCAGATGGAGGATATGGGCGTAGCCCTGGGCAGCATAGGCAACATCTTCGGAAACAAGAAGAAGAAAAAACTCATGACCGTAGCCGAGGCCAGGCCTTTCGTGGAAGCCGAGGAAATGGATAAGCTCGTCGATCCCGACAAGGCAGCCCAGGAAGCCAGGCGGAGGGTACAAGAATCGGGCATAGTCTTCCTGGACGAGATAGACAAGATAGCCAACAGGGAGGGCAGGGGCTCAGCCGGGGCCGATGTGTCCAGGGAGGGAGTGCAGCGCGATCTTCTGCCCATAGTCGAGGGCACAACGGTAAACACCAAATGGGGCACGGTGGACACTACCCATATTCTTTTCATCGCCGCTGGAGCCTTTACGGTGTCCAAACCCCAGGACCTGATTCCCGAACTTCAGGGACGCTTTCCCATCCGCGTGGAGCTGACAGCCTTGAGCGAGGCGGATTTCGCCCGAATTCTGGTGGAGCCTAAAAACGCCTTGATAAGCCAGTACACCCAGCTTCTCGCCACCGAAGAGGTGGAACTCAGCTTCGATACCGGAGCCATCGCCCGGATCGCGGAAATAGCCGCCGCCGCCAATTCCAGGACAGAGAACATCGGGGCGCGGAGACTGCATACCGTTCTGGAAAGGCTCCTGGAAGAGGTTTCCTACGAGGCCGACCAGCTTTCGGGCACCAAGGTATTAATCGATACAGCCTATGTGGACAGCCGATTCAAGGACTACGCCGAGAGGCAGGATCTTAGCAAATACATCTTGTGACAGGAGGGCCGATCAGCCATGAATTTGACAGAAGTGCGCGTTACTGACATCGACGACACCTCCGAAGCGCGGGAGCTGCGCCTCTGGAAGCAATATCAGGAAAACCATGATCACCGAATAAGGGATACGCTGGTTGAGCAGTATGCCCCCTTGGTTAAATATGTGGCGGGCAAGGTGGCGGTAAACCTTCCCTCATCGGTGGAATACGATGATTTGGTAGGCTATGGCGTCTTTGGCCTCTTCGACGCGATTGAGAAGTTCGACCCCTGCAAGCATGTCAAGTTCAAGACCTACGCGGTAACCAGGATCCGGGGAGCCATGTATGACCACCTGCGGGAAATGGACTGGGTTCCCCGCTCGGTGCGGCAGAAGGCCAAGGAAATCGAGCAGGCGGTGATGATGGTGGAAGCCAGGCTGGGCAGACCGGCTTCGGACACCGAAATAGCCGAATCCATGAACCTCCAGGAGGATGAGTTCGCCCGGCTCATGGGCAAAATATCCTCCACGGTCATTCT
>CAZHSK010000279.1:0-1620 GCA_964535235.1 uncultured Treponema sp.
GCTTTCCTGGAGGACAATACTGGGCAAACGCGAAGGCTTCCGGACCGCCTTCGATCGCTTCGATTGGATAAAAATTGCCCACTACGGCGACAAGAAAATTGCCGAACTTCTGGAAAACCCCGGCATCATACGCAACAAGGCAAAAATCCTGGGGGCGGTCAAGAACGCCCAGGCCTTTGAGCGCATACGAGAGGAGTTCGGCACTTTCGATGCCTACATCTGGTCCTGGACAGACAGGAAGCCCGTAATTAACCGATGGACCAGCCTGGCTGAACTGCCTGTCAAAACCGAACTCTCGGACCGCATTTCAGCGGACATGAAGGCTCGGGGTTTCGCCTATGTGGGCAGCACCACTATCTATGCCCATCTCCAGGCTATCGGGGTGGTCAATGATCATTTTTTGGGTTGTTTTCGCTGGGCTGAACTGGGAACAAGGTGTACTATTTCTTGAAAGGATTGCCAGATGGACATTACCAAGCTCAAGGCATTCTGTACGGTTGCGAAGCTCAACAGCATCAGCGAGGCGGCCAAGCAACTTAACTATACCCAGCCAGCGATCAGCGCCCAGATCCGGGACCTGGAAAATATCTTCAAGGTCAAACTTTTAGAGAGAGTGGGGAGGGGAATCCGGGTTTCCGAATCGGGACGGATAATTCTGCCCTACGCAGAGCGCCTATTGCGTGATTTTGATTCCATCAATGCGGCTATTCCTCAGGCATTAGATCCCGACCGGGGCTACATACGCCTGGGCGCCAGCAGCCTGCCGGGCGTGCATCTTGTGCCTCAGCTTCTCGCGGACTTCGGCAGGAGCTTTCCAGAAATCTGCTTTTCCCTGTCAATAGAAAAAGCCAACCGAATAGAAAAAATGATCCTCGACCATCAGATCGACGCTGGATTTATTGGGAGAAAAAATCCTCGCCAGCCCCGGCCTTCTCTGGAAGAGTACCTGCTGATGAAAGACCAACTCGTAGCGATCGTGGCACCAGGCAACCGCCTTTCTTTGAGAGAGGCTCTGACGGTGGAAGATCTGGCTCTTGAGCCTCTCATACTTCCATCTCGCGATATCCTTACGCGAAGGAGCGTGGAGGAACGTTTCCATCACATGGGGCTATCCCTGGATCTTGCCTTTGAAGTGAACAATACCGAAGCGATTAAATGCATGGTTGCCCACAATCTCGGTGCATCAATCCTTTGCGAATCGGAGGTAAGGCGGGAAGTGGAAGCAGGCTGGCTGAAAGCGCTTCCGGTGCACAACCTGGAGCTATCACGATATATCTATTTATATAGACGCAGAGGAGAACCCCTGGATCCCCCCTTCCAGGAGTTCATCGAATACGTGACATCCAGGTACCGCAGCAATGGTACGTGAGCGCGGCGCCTTTTTAAGGCGCCGCATGCCACAGATATGCTCAGAAACCTGCGAGAGCTTCCTGGAGGGGCGGCTGTAGCTTTTTCCGTGAATAGGATTCGTTAGCCTGCGAATACCATCCATAGGACGAAGCCGGGGCATCGGCGGGGCCGGGTACTACGGCAAGACCGAGATCCGATGCGGCAAGCCATACTGAAAGTTTTGAGAAGAGCGTGACATCTGCGCTGTAGACAACCAGTTCGCGGGCGAAT
>CAZHSK010000280.1:0-1619 GCA_964535235.1 uncultured Treponema sp.
GTATTGGAAGAATTTCAGTGGCAAGAAAATATCAAGACAAAAAGATTGACAGATCGTGGGACTGTGATACAATTGGATTATCAACAAGCTTATAGCAAGCTATCGGGGTATGAAACCCGCGAGCGAATCAAGGAGGGCCAAATGAAGAGAATGTTGCCGAAGGGGCTTATGCTGGTGCTGGTCGCCATGCTCTGCCTGTCACCAGTGATGGCGCAAAAAAGTCAGCCCGATGTGTTCAAGATCGGGTTTCTTTCCTCGCTGACCGGATCTCTGGCGGGACTCGCCGAGGGCCAGAGAAAATCTTTCCTGCTCTCCGTTGAGCAGGTCAACGCGGCCGGCGGATTGAAAATGCCCTGGGGCAATGTGAAGGTCGAGACTTTCATTGCCGACGACGAGGCCAAGCTGGACGTGGGTGTGCGCCGCTTCAGGGAAATGCTGGACAAGGGAGCTCTGGCGGTGACCGGGGGTATTTGGAACCCGATGTCTGGAGCGTTGAACGAAGAGACCAAGATTAATTCTGTCATTTATATTCCTGGTTTTGTCCCCGCCAAGGACGCCCTGCTGAAGGGCAACCCCGCCGACGCCATGTACACTCCCACCTTTACGCCCTGGAGTATCGGTTACATCACCGGCAAATCTATTGTAAAGACCTTGGGCAAGAAGACGATTTTCTATGTGGAGCGCGCCGACTCTTGGGGCACCACTATTCGCGAGGGACTCGAAGCCGCAGCCAAGGACTTTGGGGCTGTGCTGGTGGGTAGGGATGCGGTCAATATGGGTACCACTGATTATTCTGCCGTACTATCCAAGGCCAAGGCTTCGGGCGCCGACTTCTTGGTGAACAGCCTCACGGGTGCCGATGGTATTGCCCTGGTAAAGCAGGCAATAGACATGGGCATCGACAAGCAGATGGATCTTTTCTACTGCTGGATTTCCAATACCGAGTCCAAGGGCTTCGCGCCGGAAATTCTGTCCAAGCTCTATGCCCAGACCTGGTTCTACTATGATGTGGGCGGTCTGGTGGACAAGGAGCTCGTGGCGAGTATCAAGGCCTATTCCGACGCCTATATGAAGCGCTGGAACGAGCCTCCCGACAATATGGGAACCGCCTGCTACGTGGCTACCCAGTATATTTTCCAGGCCGTGGAAAAGTCCGGATCCTTCGACCCCAAGCAGGTGGCCAAGGTTTTGGCTACAGGTACCTTTAACACTGTGAAGGGCCCGGCATCCTTCAGGATCGACCATCAGCCCATCGCCAAGAACGTGACCTTCATCATGAAGGGCAAGGCGCTGGCCGAGCGGAAAAACCCCAACGATTGGTACCATGTGCTGGAATCCTACGGCGGCGAGGAAGTTCTGCCTCCCCTGTCGGTGATGAAGTACTGAGATTTTTTGTGGGGCGTCTTTCGGGGCGCCCCGTTTTTTAAAAATCCTCGAGGTCAGCGAAGGGGCCAGGCGCCTTGAAAGAGGCCTCGAATTAAATTAGAGGTGGATGCGATGCTTAAACGAATGGAATTGATGACATGGAAGGAATTGGCCGATGCGGTAAAGACGACGAAGACCGTCGTGGTGCCCATCGGGGCAATTGAAATGCAGGGTCCGCACCTGCCCCTGGCGGC
>CAZHSK010000281.1:0-1617 GCA_964535235.1 uncultured Treponema sp.
GGCTGCCTAAAGAGCGGAGCGCCACTGCCGAAGCCATTTCATCCAACTCATAATTCAGGTAATTGCGGATAAGGGGAAGCGCGGTCTGGAACCACGGGCTGGCTTTAGCCAAGTTTTCCGACGAAGTGAAACCTATAGTTTCAATTTTGAAGTTTTGAATAGTATCATGCAGCGCGGGCATCGAAGCTAAAAAAGGTGGTTCTTGGCCCAGGCGCCAGGCGGACATGGTTCTGTAGTATTCTTCGGCATCATTATTGGCCAGGATCGATTCGTACTGCCGTTTGGCTATGGCCAGAGCTTCGTCTCGGTTGGAGCCTGTAATGGCCATGCCTTCTTCCAGCAACCGTGCGCTTAAATACAGCAGTCTCGTCCGCATAGAGGCCGAGAGCTTTTCATCCAGGAGGATAAAAAGGGAATAGACGTCGCTCCAGGTTTTTTCCCTTAAAAGCCGCCGCGCGAAAGCATCGATGATGTCATCAAAGCTCGCTGCATTGCGCCAGCGCCTTGAAATCTCAACAAGGGCGCCAAACTCCAGCGACCTGTGTGCCCCCAGTGCTTCGGCATCTTGCTGGGCTATCCTGCGCATGGTGATATCGAGCCAGTACCAGAGCGCGCCATCGGCATCGCCGGATGATGGGGCGCTGTCGGTGAGGCCTAGAAAGAGAATGGCCGCCTCTCTTTCCTTCTCGTTGGTTTGCCAAAGCCGGGCCAGGTAGTAGGCCGCGACCCAGAGATTTTCGGGCGATCCCGAAGTCTCGAGCGAATTTAACACCGCCTCGGGCAGGTCGATTGGGCTTGTTCCAGCTGACACTTCAATATTCTGAGAATCGGAGGAAGTGGTTGGACCTGTCTCGGAGGGCTGGACTGCCAGGTTAAAATAAGTCAGGAAAAAGTCGATCCCTTCGGTCTTCATGCCGGAGAGTACAAAGGCTCTTCCGGCTTCGGAGACTAGAAAGCGTTTTATATCGCTGTCGTGGAGGCGCCTGGCCGCGGCCAGTGCGTGAGCCGCCGCCTGCCCGTACTCCTTGGCCTGAAAATCGGCCCTCATCAGGCAGAGATTCCGAGTTTCCGGCTCCAGCGTTGCATCAGCCGCGGCCAGGCGCAACAACTTTGCCCCCCAGCTATCCAGCGTGGCTATATCGAGATATACAAGGGCTGCGGGAATCCACTCCCTTTCACCCAATCCTGCCCGGGCAGAGAATTCATAAAAGTTGAGTTCGGCCGCCCTTGCCTTGGAAGTAGTGGGCAGCAAACGTTTCATATCGGCCACGGCCTCAAGAATCTGAGGGTAATCCAGCGACTCCAGGGCACGATTTATGAGAATTCGATACACATCCCAGTCTGGGCCGAAGTAATCCAACCACTGCAGGGCTAGTGCCCTGGAACCTACATAGGTGGATCGGGTAATCGACCGCTGAAGGAGTGTCCTGCCCGCCTCGATGGCGGCGGTTTTTTCGCCAAAATGAAAGGCCAGAGAATACATAGCGTCCAGGTGCTTCTGCATTTCCTCGGGGATGTTTAAACCTTCTGAGGACTGCTCTAGACGTTTGGCTTCATAGTACCAGGATTCAGCGCCCATCGATTCTCTTCCGGGGGGGAGGTAGAGTCCCTGAGAAA
>CAZHSK010000282.1:0-1615 GCA_964535235.1 uncultured Treponema sp.
GCTGCACGGGTTATGGGTCTATACGCAGGGCGGCGGAAATTCTCGTGAAGGAATTCGCCGATCTTCCGTCCGAAGGTCTGGCGAGGCTCGAATGTCTTGTGGAGCGCAGGGTATTACCCGCGTCTGTGTTGGAGTTTGCTTCTCTTGCAGGGATGGATGTCCACAAAACGGAAGATGAAATAATTAGATCGCCTTTAAAGGACAGAGAGAATTCCGATACTAGGATCTTCCTAGGCGGGGGCACGGATTATTATGTGCGCAATCCCGAACCTCCCAATGGATTCGCTCCCCTGCTTCTGGGCAGCGCCCCGGAATTTTCGGGTATAGAAAGGGTGGACAGCGAAGCCAAAGCCTGGCTTCGACTGGGGGCTACCCTGAGGATCAGCAATTTTTTCGCCTCTCAGGCCGTGCGTGAGAGCATTCCCGGCATAGAGGAATATGAAGGGCTCTTCGCCAGCACGCTGGTACGCAACCTGGCCACTATTGGCGGCAATATTGTCAACGCTTCGCCCGTAGCCGATATGAGCGCCATTCTTCTCAGTCTGGGAGCCTTGGCGGAAATATCCAAGTATTCGGCAAGCGGCCTGGAACATAGGCGGCTGCCTTTGGAAAAATTCTTCCTAGGCTATAAAAGTGTAGATCTCCAGCTTGGTGAATTTCTTTCTGCCATCTACATACCCGCCAGTTCCGAGGGTTCGGAGTTCTCCAACTCCGGATCCTACGATGGTGAGCAGAGCGGTGAATCCCTCACAGGGCGTTTTGAGGGGGGCATTGGTTTCGGAGCCAAGGGCGGCAAGCTGTTTTTTTCCTTCGAAAAAATCGCCAAGCGGCAGGCTTTGGACATAGCTGCGGTCAACACGGCCATGGCCTTCCGCTTGGACGATACCTTAGCCCGATCGGTGCGCATCAGCGCAGGCGGCGTCGCCGAAATTCCTCTCCTCCTGCCCAAGGCCGCCGCCCTCATGGAGGGAAGCAGGATCAAGGGAGCCAAAGCCGAAGACCTGGCGGAGCTTTGCGTCGCTGTTTCTCGGGTGGCGCAGGAAGAAGTGAGGCCTATCGGCGACGTGAGGGGTTCTGCGCTCTATAGGCGGGCTATGGTAGGCCGCCTTATCAAGGCTCATTTCCTCCGCTTTTTCGCCCGGGATGGCATTGCCGAGGAGCTTGAACCATGAAAAGCATGGATGATGCCCTTCAGCACCTGAAAGGCGAAACCAGATACCTGGACGATCTGGGCGAAACAAGGGATTGTCTTCAGGCGGCGGTAAGGCTTTCCGGAAGCGCCCGGGGCAGAATTCTCTCCATCGATCCTGAGCCCGCACTCGCCCTGGATGCTTCGGTACGGGTTATTCTGGCCTCGGATATTCCGGGAGAAAACCAAATTGGTTTTACAAAGCCCGACGAGCTAGTCTTGCCCGAGACCGAATGGGAATATTGGGGGCAGCCCATAGCACTGGTGCTTGCGCGCACGAGGACGCTGGCCAGGAGGGCGGCCGCCGCCCTGGCTATGCGGGGAGAAAATCTGCCGGCCTGCACCGACCCCAGGGCGGCGGCGGCCGCGACCGACTTTGTTCTGCCCTCCCGCAGCATCGCCTGGGGAGACTGCGAAAAAGCCTTC
>CAZHSK010000283.1:0-1612 GCA_964535235.1 uncultured Treponema sp.
TAGCGCATAATGTCCGCGCAAACAGAGGAGAGAGCCATGAAACGAACGGTCTTCAGAATGTTGGACGAGGCGGCGAGAGACTGGGCCGACAATCCCTACGCCCTGCGAAAGACCGATGCAGGCTATACGGCCACAAGCTTCAAGCAGGCGCGGGACAAATCCCGATCCTTTGCCGCATGGCTTTTATCCCAGGGCTACGGCAAGGGCCAGGCTATGGCCATAATTGGAGAGGGAAGCCCCGAGTGGATCTGCGGGGAATTTGGGCTCATGTGCGCAGGCCTCGTATCAGTACCGCTTTCCATAAAGCTTTTAGCCGACGAAATTCCTTTCAGAATCAACCATTCCGAAGCCCAGGGCATTCTCACCACCCACAATCAGCTGGAAAAAGTACTGAACGCTCTCAAGAGCGTAGAGAATAAAGGACTGCGCATCATCTACCTGGATGATGATATAGACTGGGCCAAGGCTGCGATGGAAAAACAGGGAGTCTCCCCTGAACTTCTGGCGGGATTCTCTCAGGCCGTGGCCGAAGGCGGCGCCCTGGTGGCCGATGCCGCCTCGGGCATGAAGAAAAAGCTGGATGACATAGCAGAAACCACGGCTGAGGACGATGTCATAACTATTTCCTACACTTCCGGCACAACGGGCAATCCCAAGGGCATCATGCTCACTCATCTCAATTACTGGGTGAACTGCCACGACGCCATAGAGGTTTTCCAGCTTCCGCCCAACTACAGGACCCTTCTCATGCTGCCGGTGGACCACTCCTTTGCCCACACGGTGGGCATCTACACGGCGCTGGTCAGGTCCATTGCCCTCTATTTCGTGGATTCCAGGGGAGGCGGTATTGCCACCCTTCGCAATATCCCCATCAACCTCAAGGAAACCAATCCCATCTTCCTCCTCACCGTGCCCGCTCTTTCCGGCAATTTCATGAAAAAGATAATCGCCGCCATGGAGGAAAAGGGCGGTCTTCTCGAGAAGATATTTAAAAACGGCATACGCGCAGGTATCCGCTGGAATGGCGACGGCTTCCACAAACCTTCCTTAGGCGTGAGAGCAGGGGCTTTTTTCCCCTACTTCCTGGCCAAGACTATTCTTTTCCCCAAGGTCAAGAAGGCGGTGTTCGGCGATTCGATTCTCTACTGCGTGGGCGGCGGAGCCCTACTGGATCTCAAGCAGCAGGAATTCTTCGCAGCCCTGGGCTGTCCTATCTATCAGGGCTACGGCCTGACCGAGGCGGCACCGGTGATTTCCGCCAATACTCCGCTACAGCACAAGTTCGGTTCTTCGGGCGGGCTCTTTCCATCTCTTAAATGCTCGATCAGACTGGCCGACGGGAGCGAGGCTCCCACAGGGGTTACCGGAGAGATCACCATTACGGGCGAGAATGTCATGAAGGGTTATTTCAAGAATCCCGAAGCCACAGCTCAGACACTGAAAGACGGCCGCCTCTGGTCGGGCGACAGGGGCTATATAGACGAGGACGGTTTTCTCTACATGGTGGGCAGGGAAAAAGCCCTTCTCATCGCGGAAGATGGGGAAAAGTACAGTCCCGAGGAGATCGAGGAAGCCATTACCACTTCAACGGACTTAATCGATCAGCTTATAG
>CAZHSK010000284.1:0-1607 GCA_964535235.1 uncultured Treponema sp.
AGTACCAGGGAGAATCGCTGATTCGTCTCTTTTTGAAAAAAGTGAGAATCTTGGGGCGATTCTACGCCGCTTTTTCTCAGCCCGGGTTGCAACGGCGGTAATTGTCGCCGGCGCCCAAGGTCCCGAAATCGATGAGTTGGAGCAGGCCCTGGACGCCGGCGCGGCCAAAGCGCGCATTTTACGCTGCCGCAGTCCAGAAGAATTAGCCTTCATTGCCGAGCGAGAAAAAGCGGCGCTGGTGCTGTCTTCAGCGGGAGAGCCAAGCTTTTTGGCTAGTATCCTGGAAGCGCCTGCCCTTCATACGATGCCCCTTCTCTGGCTTATAGATAAACCTGAGAGTTTCTCCCTCCCCCCTTCCTTTCTGGAGCGTCCCAGAACCCTTATCTGTAATGGAGGCAAGGGCTTTGCCAGCCTGCGCGCAAAACTTTCCAAAGAAATCCTGTCAGGATCCAAGGAATTTCTCCCGGCACCCACTGGAGCCATTGTAATGCGGGCTATCATCTTCCTGAACAGGCGCTTTCGCGAGCATGTTTCCCGCTGGAGACTCTCGGAGGAACTCAACGCTAGCGAAGACTATTTAAGCAGAATTTTCAGAACCCAAATGGGCATAACCCTCTGGGAATATCTTAACCGATTGAGAATTGCCTATGCGGTGGAACTGCTCTCAGGCAGTTCGGATACCGTGGCTGAAATCGCATCCCTAGCTGGATTCCAAGATCAAGCCTATTTCTGCAGGGTATTTAAAAGAATCCAAGGAACTACCCCCGGAGCATTGCGGAAGGAATTCAAGCCAGATGTCAGAAAAGTACAATAACCCGACGGAAAATTTGCACAATTACGCCCTACCATATTTATTGGAGAGCCATGAGAAATCCATCCGGGGCTATAAGCCTTAGCCAGACGGGCAGCTCACGCCTGTTCTGGAAGAACATGCGAAGGCATAGGTCGGTGTATCTCTTGGCCTCGATTTCCTTGATCTATTTCGCAATTTTTAAATATGTACCTATTTGGAACGCCCAAATCGCCTTCAAGGATTTCATGGCCCTGGATGGAGTGCTCGGCAGTCCCTGGGTGGGAATCCAAAACTTCAGGGACTTTGTAAATTCCTATTATTTCTGGGAACTCATTCGCAACACCGTGATGTACAGCATCGGCAAAATGGTGTTTTCGATTCCGGCTGCCATTTTCCTCTCGGTTTCCCTCTACGAGTGCAGGAACTACTACCTCAGGAAGACCGTCCAGACCATCGCCTATCTGCCCCACTTCCTTTCCTGGGTCATTATGTACGCCATACTCCTGGCCATACTTTCTCCCTCCAACGGCATACTCAACGATCTAATAAAGCTATTAGGCGGCGAACCTATCAGCTTTCTCACAGAAACCAAGGTTTTCCCCTGGATAGTCATCCTCTCCGATACCTGGAAGGAAATGGGCTGGAGCGCGATCATCTTCCTGGCCGCACTGATGGGCATAGACCCATCACTGTTTGAAGCGGCCACCGTGGAGGGCGCCACCGCATGGCAGAGGGTGCGTTACATCACGCTTCCCTCTATCCGCCCGGTGATTGTCATGGTGGTGCTCCTACGCCTGGGCACAATCCTGGACGC
>CAZHSK010000285.1:0-1592 GCA_964535235.1 uncultured Treponema sp.
TTAAAGTCAAGCTGGACGACCTTATGGCCAATCTTTCCAGCAGGAAGGGCTCGCTGGACGAGTCCACTGATAGAACATGTGACCTTTGCGGCAAGCCCATGGTCAAGAAACTGGGCCGCTTCGGATTTTTCCTGGCCTGCTCCGGCTTTCCTGCCTGCAAGAATACCAAGAGCATTCCCCTGGCACACTGCCCCAAATGCGGCGGAGACGTGGTGGAGCGGAAGAATCCCAAGGGCAAGCGAAAAACCTTCTACGGCTGCACCCGTTACCCCGAGTGCGATTTCGTAACCTACGATAAACCTACCGAGAAAACCTGCCCTAAGTGCGGATGGTTCCTGGTTCAGAAAAACGATGCACGTGTGGGAAGCCACAAGGCCTGCATCAACCCCGCCTGCGACTACCTGCATTCTAAGGATGAAGAGGGGCAGGAGGATTAGATGAATAACAAGCTGGAAGACTATCTGTCCTATCTCGAGTCGGTGAGGGGGCTTTCGGAGCGCACTCTGAGGGTATATCGCGACGATCTCGAACGTTATGCGGCCTTTCTTGGACAGACAGACCTGGATGCGGCGGGAGCCTCGGAGATCCGGAGTTTCGCCGGCAGCCTCGTAATGGAAGGCAAGGCTTCTTCCAGCGTCAACAGGGCTCTATCCACTATCAGGGGTTATTACCGCTATCGAATGAGGTTCGGCGGCCTGGCCTCCGATCCCGGCAGGGAGGTGGAAAACCTCTCTTCCGGCAGGGCCTTGCCTCGCTTCATGTTCGAAGACGAGATGGCCCAGCTCATCGAATCCATCGAGGGCTCGGATTTCCAGGAATCCAGGGACAGGGCGCTCTTTGAAGTGCTCTACAGCACAGGCTGCAGAGCCTCGGAAATTGCCGGCATGAGGGTGGACAGGGTCGACTTCGGCCGCTCCCTGGTGAGGGTGATGGGCAAGGGTTCCAAGGAAAGGGTGGTATTCCTCGGACGTATGGCTCATGGAGCGCTCTCGGCCTATTTGAGCCTTAGGGCCATGAGGCTCAGAACGCTCAAGACGGAAGACCATGGAAGGCTTTTCATCAATGCCCGGGGAGGGGCTCTCTCGGTCAGGGGAATCGAGAAGATTGTCGAAAAGCGCAAGCTGGCCGCCCATTGCAAAAAGGCGCTATCCCCCCACGCCTTCAGGCATAGCTTCGCCACGCAGCTCGTCGCATCGGGGGCCGATATCAGGGTGGTCCAGGAGATGCTGGGACATTCCAGCATTTCGACAACCCAGGTCTACACCCATGTGGATATGGAGCATTTGAGGAAGGTGTATGAGCAAGCCCATCCCCACGGGGCGAAGGATCGCTGATATGGAGGAAAAAATGAAATTCAGATCCACGACGGTACTCGTCGTTAGAAAAAACGGCCGCGTTGCCATGGCGGGGGACGGACAGGTCACCATGGGCGAAACGGTGATGAAGAGCAACGCCCGCAAGGTACGGGCTATTTACGGAGGCAAGGTGCTCTGCGGTTTTGCCGGAGCCACGGCCGACGCATTTTCTCTTTTAGAGCATTTTGAAGTGAAGATACAGGAATATGGCGGCGATCTCACCAGGGCGGCGGTGGA
>CAZHSK010000286.1:0-1580 GCA_964535235.1 uncultured Treponema sp.
CTTCGGGATTGAGTATGTAGTCCACACCCAGGATGCGGCGTTTCCGGCTATGGAAAACGCCAAAATAGGGGCTTCTTACCCTGGCGATGGTCTTAGGGCGGCTGAAAGTCTCGGCTACGAGGCCGCAGGCTACAATATTCGCATTGTCGCTTCCGGTAAGTGCGATAAACCAGTCTGCGTCCTCCAAACCAACCTCACCCAATACATCGAGGTTTTCGCCATTGCCTTCCTTTACGAGACAGTCCAGTTCATTGGCAATTCCTTTAGCGATATCAGGATTCTGTTCAATAATGACAACATCCCTGTTTTCAGCTACAAGCTCTCTTGCAATTTGAACACCCAGGGTTCCTGCACCAACGATGACTACTTTCATAGGGCCTTCACTATAATCCCTCATGCGATGTGCCGCAATGAGGAATACTGTGCTATAGCAGTACCAGCCCCAGGGTGATATGATCCATCCCCGGAGACAGTAACCTTGAGACTGAGAATTGCTAGCGACAAAATCCTCATCTTCTCTTTTTTCATCTCTGTAATACTTCTAGGATCTCTCCTTCTGTCCCTCCCTGGGGTTTTTAGCGCAGGAAGGCTGAACTACGTAGACGCGCTCTTTACTGCCACCAGCGCAGTCTGTGTTACCGGCCTCATCACCGTGGACACCGCCAGCTTCAGCATTATCGGGCAAATAGTTATCATGTTGCTCATACAGGTAGGCGGTCTTGGAATCATCACCTTTGCCACCGTATTCTTGGCCGCTCCCAGAAGAAGAATTTCCATTGTAGGCAGGGGCGTGGTGGGTGAATATGCCCTCTCAGAAGTGGAGTATCAGCCTAAGGTAATCATCCGTTCCATCATCAAATACACATTCATTTTCGAAGCCGCGGGCTTCCTTTTATATGCACTGGCCTTCGGAATCAAGGGGAGATCTCTTTTTAATGCCCTTTTCCATGCAGTCTCCGCTTTTTGCAATGCGGGCTTTTCTACATTCAGCAATAGCCTGGAAAGCTACATCACCAACCCCCTGGTGAACCTCAGCACCATCGCCCTTGTCATCACAGGAGGCTTAGGATTCCTCGTCATCAAGGATTTGCGTAAGTTTATAAGCGGGCAGCGCACTCATCTTTCCTACCACTCCTCCATAGTGCTGCGCACGACGATCGGACTCCTTGTGGCCGGAACAGCTGCATTCTTTATCCTGGAAAACTCCCACTCTATGGCTGGCTTGAGCCTGCCACAAAAGCTCATGGCCAGCCTCTTCCAGGCCGTAACGCCCAGAACAGCCGGCTTCGACACCATAGCCCAGGGCAACCTGAACCAGGGCTCACAACTGCTCACCATGCTTCTCATGTTTATTGGAGCATCCCCCGCTTCCACGGGAGGGGGCATAAAGACAACCACGTTTTACATACTATTAATCACCGCCTTCCGCTACAGGGATTCCAGCGATCTGGTGAGTCACGGAAAGCGGAAAATCGCGCCCAGGCTCATATTCAAGGCTGTGGGAATAGTAGTAAAAGCCATTATCGTCATCCTCTCCGCATCCATACTTATTATCATCGCCGAGTCAGGCTCGGGCATCT
>CAZHSK010000287.1:0-1563 GCA_964535235.1 uncultured Treponema sp.
CTTTCTTCCTGATCCCAGCGCTTGGCGGGGAACATGTGGCCGTTGTGCTCGGTGATGAGGTAAAGAACGGCAGTGTTTCGGCCTGGAGTCGCGGCGCCACCGCCGGCCCCAACAGCCTTATTTTTAGCGTTGCGCGTTATCGATGTTCGCTTCGCGATAGCCTTTATGCCGCCATCGTGAGTAAAATCGTTGAATGTGTACACGTCTTCGAAGAGAGTACTGCCAGAAAAATTGCGCACCCCTCCTCTTTGGCGATCGGGATCGAGCTTCGCTGTCAGGGCGTTGGTTTTTTTGTAAAACTCATCGTCGTCCGGCGATTCGTTGATGCGCACGCCCCACAGAATAATGCTGGGATGATTTCTGTCCCGCTTCACAAGACATTCAAGATCGCCCAACGCGCTTTCTTTCCACCATTCATCGCCGATGTGCTGCCAGCTCGGGAGTTCGGTGAATACTAAAAGCCCCAATTCGTCGCAGGCATCCAGAAAGTGCGTGGACTGGGGGTAGTGGCTCGTGCGCACAACGACGCAACCCATATCCCGCCTTATTATTTCCGCGTCCCGCCTCTGGGCGCCGGGGCTCATGGCGTAGCCCGCGAAAGGCCAGGATTGGTGACGGTTCAAGCCCCGAAGAAAAAGTCTTTTCCCGTTGAGAAAGAAACCTTCATGCGTGAAACGCGCTTCCCGGAATCCTATGCGGTTATGCACCTGATCGATTTGCTCGCCATCCATAAATAGTGAGAGTTCCAGATCGTAGAGCGCCGGATTTTCGATATCCCAGGGGATAATTCCCTCCAGAGGAGGAAAGTTTAGATTGCAGACCTGCGCGTCGGAATCGGGCGCGGAAATTGTCTTGGAGACTTCGGTCAGGCAGGCACCCGAGCGCGACAGGCGGCCTTTAATGCTGAGGACGCCCGAGCCTGGCAGCAGGGTACCGGGACTCACCGCACCAGAGCTGTTGGCCGCAATGAAAGGTTGGGAGAGTTCCACTTCCACCGCGAGGGCGGCTTTGCAGAATGAAGAGCTCCTGCCTTCGGTGACTTCCTTTGCTCTCGCGTCGTTTTCGCCATTTCCAAAGGAGTAGATCCTGGGTCTCGCATGAAAATGGACGATATGCACGGCGCCCTGTATGCGCAGATTTACAGCCCTGTAGATGCCTCCGTAGACAAGGTAGTCCACTACCCCGCCAAAAGGAGGAATGGAGGGATCCTCTGCGCCATCCACTTCCACCCATAGCTGATTGAGGCCTTGTGGCTTGAGGGCTTGGGTAATATCCAGCGAGAAGGGAGTATAGGGACCCTTGTGTTCGCATATTGGTTGGCCATTAAGCCAAGCCTGACAGGAAACGGCTACTCCCTCGAAATCGAGAAAGACTCGTTCCGCGACAGGCGCGTCGGGGGTAGCAAATTCCTTATAGTAGCAAGCTTTTTTCTGGTAGCGGGTCTCATCGAAATTGCCCAGCGGCAGTTCAACAATGGAATGGGGAAGATCGACAGGAGTACCGTTTTTAGTCTTCCCCATGGGGGCGTCGAAGAAAAGCCAGTTTTGATTTAGGGCTATGATC
>CAZHSK010000288.1:0-1560 GCA_964535235.1 uncultured Treponema sp.
CCAGCCTGTGGGAAATGTAGAGTATTCCCACACCGGCCTTCTTGAGGGTTTCGATCTTGTCGAATAAAAGATTGATTTCGGTTTCGGTGAGCGAGGCAGTGGGTTCGTCCATAAGGATAAAACGGGCGTTGCGGGAAAAAGCCCGGGATATTTCCACCAGCTGCTGCTCCGCCATGCCCAGATCCCCTGTCAGGGCTCCTGGATCGAGATTGAGGCCGAGGGCGGCAAATACCTCGTCCGCTTTTTCCTTCAGCTTCTTCTTGGACATAAGGAATCGGCCGATCATGACTTCCCTGCCCAAAAAGAGGTTGTGCGCCACCGAGAGCCAAGGGACCAGGCTGAGTTCCTGATAGATCGCCGCTATTCCCGCTTGGGAAGCCACCCCTGGGGTCTTGAGGGAAATTTCCTTTCCATCCAGCAGAATGCGGCCCGAATCGGGCTGGAGGGCCCCGCTCAGAATCTTGAGGAGGGTGGATTTGCCGGCGCCGTTTTCGCCCAGGATGACATGGACTTCTCCTCTGTTAATGGAGAAGGACACATCATCCAAAGCCTGGACGCCGGGGAATCCCTTGGAAATGCCCAAGACCGACAGGCCTGGAGTCGATAGCCCCGAACCTGGTGGAGTTGAGTCTGACAACTCCGAGTCTGATGGAACTGAGTTCTGCGGTCCCGGGCTGGAAAACCTCGGGACTCCTTGCAGGGTCTCGAGGTTTTCCGGGGTTTTTATATTATTTTCTGAATTGTCCGACATTTTTCTCTGTCACGAAGCTGACATCCATAATCTTCATAGCCTGAACCTGCTTGCCGTCCAGGACATCCTTGGCAAACTGAACACCGATTCTTCCGATATCATAGGGGGGTAGGGCGATGGTCATGTAGAGTTTGCCTTCGGCGACTGCCTTGAGGGCGTCGGGATTGGCGTCCATGCCGGTGATCTTGATCTTTTTGTTCATGGAAGAGGCGGCGGCCAGGGCGCCCATGGCCATTTCGTCGTTGAGGCAGAGTATGGCTTCGGCTTCGGGGAACCTCAAGAGCATGTTCTCGGCCACCGGCAGGGATTTGGCCCTGTCGTAGTAACCGGTCTGGGAAGCGAGCACCTGAATGTTGGGGTATTTGGGGAGCGTGGCGTTGATACCCTTGATACGGTCTTCGGAAGAGGCTGCTCCGGGGGTTCCGGTGAGAATGAGTACCTTGGAGACCTTGCCTCCCAGGGTACTTGCATACCAGTGGATGAGCTGCTCGCCCAGGACTACGTTGTTGGTGCCGATAAAGGCTGTCATGTTGCCCGGATTGAGATTGCGCTGTAAGGCCATGACGGGAATTCCCTTGGCCAGGGCTTTCTGGGCCAGGGGTATGGCCCCGTCATCCACGCCGTTGATAAGAAGAACTTTGATGTTCTTAGTGAGGGCGTCCTCTACGTCGGCCACCTGCTTCTCGATCTTGTTCTGGGCATCCAGGACGATCACATCGAAACCTAGTGCCTTTGCCTCGTCCTTCACGCCCTGGGCCATGGTTGCGTAGAACGGATTGCTGGTGGTGGAGACGCTGAAGGCGATGAGC
>CAZHSK010000289.1:0-1558 GCA_964535235.1 uncultured Treponema sp.
TCGGCTCCATCGACGGCGACCCCGCCGCGGCCAGCCGCTACACCGAGGCCAAGCTCTCGCGCTTCGGCGAGGAGATGCTCACCGACCTGGACAAGGATACGGTCGCCTTCGGCCCCAACTACGACGAGTCGCTGAAAGAACCCCTCGTCCTGCCCTCCGCCTTCCCTAATCTCCTCGTCAACGGCTCCTCGGGCATCGCCGTCGGCATGGCCACCAACATGGCGCCCCACAACCTCCTGGAGGTGGGCGAAGCCATAGCCGCGTACATAGAAAACCCCGACATCGACCTCGAAGGCCTGATGCGCCACATCAAGGGTCCCGACTTCCCCACGGGCGGCATCATCTTCGGTTCGGGAGGCATCCGCGACGCCTACACCACGGGGCGGGGCAAGATAGTCGTCCGGGGCAAGTTCATCATAGAAACCATGAAGAGCGGCAGGGAACAGATCGTCTTCACCGAAATCCCCTACGCCGTCAACAAGACCACCCTGATCACGCGCATCGCCGATCTCGTGCGCGACAAGGTCCTCGAAGGCGTCTCCGACCTAAGGGACGAGAGCGACCGAGAAGGCCTGCGCATCGTCCTCGAGCTCAAGAAGGGCGCCATACCCAAGCTCGTCCTCAACAGGCTCTTCACCCACACGGCCCTGCAGTCCACCTTCGGCGTCATCAACCTAGCCTTGGTGGATGGCAGGCCTAAATGCTTGTCTTTAAAAGAATTAATACAGCTATTCGTCAAACATCGCATCGATGTCGTCACGCGAAGATCGCGTTTCGAGCTTAGGAAAGCCGAAGAGCGGGCCCATATCCTGCGCGGCATGGTGATAGCCCTGCGCAATATCGACGAGGTCGTGGCCATCATCAAGGCCAGCAAGAACGTCGAGCTGGCCAGGACCAACCTTCAGAAACGCTTCGATCTCAGCGAAATCCAGGCTCAGGCCATCGTCGATATGAGGCTGGGAAGGCTCACGAGCCTAGAAACGGAGAAAGTCCTAGCGGAATTGGCCGACATAGAGGCCAGGATCTCCTATCTGCAGGGCCTTCTCGCCAGCGATGCCATGATCCTGGAGGTGGTGAAGAACGATACCCTCGAAATCGCCAAGAAATATGGGGATGCGCGGCGCACAGAAATCGTCATAGACGACCTGGAAGCCATCAATATAGAAGATTTAATAAAGCCCGAGGAAATGGCCATTCTTATTTCCAACAAGGGTTTTATCAAGCGCGTGTCCGTCCATCTCTACCGCTCCCAGGGCAGGGGAGGCAAGGGCTCCAACTCGGCCAATCTCCTGGAAGAGGATTTCGTGGAGCAGTTGTTTGTCGCCAACACCCACGACCACCTTCTGTTTATAACCAGCGCGGGCAAGGCGTACTGGCTCAAGGTGCACGAAATACCGGAATCCAGCCGCCAAGCCAGGGGAGCCCACATCAAGAGCCTCTTGGCTATCGCGCCGGATGAGGAAATAACCACGGTCATTGACTTCAAGCATTTTACCGGGAGCCAGTATCTTCTCATGGGAACCCTCCGCGGCGTGGTGAAAAAGGTTTCGTTGGCGGC
>CAZHSK010000290.1:0-1538 GCA_964535235.1 uncultured Treponema sp.
ATGACACCGATTCCCCAGCTTTCATCATGCTGGTGGTCGATCCTGGAAAAGGAATCGTGCGAAGGGAAGGGCATTACAACAGCCATGCTCAGGAATTCTTTCGATTCGCTGAACACGGGAAGGGCTCCGTGGAGTAAGGCTATTCGCTTCGCCAGCTCGAGGGAAATTCGTGTATTTCCTGACGAGAGTCCAGCGGAATTCTCAACCATATAAGCGCGCAATCGCTGGGCGGCTCTTCTGCCCAAATCGCCGCCGGCATGCCGCGCCGTGGCTGCTATTCTGATACCAGTATTTTCCATGGATGCATCAAGAATGACTTCTTTGGCCTTCGCTTCATTAAAGAGACAGTCCATAAAAATTTCCATTACCTGTCGAAGACGGGCAGCATCGCCCCACAGCAGTGGCAGTTCATCCAGAGCGGTCGAGTTATCTGCCGATATGCCGATTCTTCCCCAGGCTTTTTGTGCTCCAATAACCACAGCTCTTGCACTAATGTCCCTTAGGAGATCGCGAGGTTTGAATAAACCGGAATTCAAGGGGAAATCCTCCACCTGGGCCAGAGAGAACTCCAGAAGATTCTTTGTCAGTTCCAATTGCCTTTCCGAGGATGAGGCAATCGCTTGTAGCTCGTTTTTGCCTTTCGTGTCCACTCGCTCCAGAAGCTCGAGGGCTTTCTCACGAATGAGGCCGAGTGGTTCCTGTAATTCTCCACTGATACTGGCCAGGAATTGGCTTTTCATCTTTTCGGCTTTTTCGGCCCTGATTCTAGCCTCGTTCGCTTGTTCGAAGAGCACTACACCCCTTAAGGCCGATGACAGCTGGGTCCGAATCTCCTCGTAGATATAGGCGTCCTTGCGTCCAACTGAAAGCACTGCGTAACCAAGAGACGTGGACTCGAAATAGAGAGGCAGTACCACGTAAGTACCCGGATCTCGTGGAAACAGTTCTTCGGGCAGGAGTTGCGCGGAAGGAAAGTGCCGGCTTCCGCTTCTGCCTCGAAAAATCCTGATTGATCCAGCTCTCCTGGTGCCAGACTTGAAGCCTCCCAGAAAGATACGCTGGGACTCGTCATCTCCCGTGAGCACAAAATAGGCTTCCTTAATACTCAAGGGAGGAAGGCAGTCTGCGGTGATGCTCACGATGCTATCGAAATCCTTGGCGCAGAGTAGTTCATGGCTGAGGATGCCTAGCCAATGATCGAGTTTTCTTTCCTGCCATATTCTATAATTGCTCAACCGCTTCTCAGCCTCGGATACGAGAACTCTTCCCTGACCCAAAAGACTTTCCAGCAAAGCGATCTGGACAGAATCGGTCATGGAGGGCAAGAGGGCTCTTCTTAAAGTGGAAAGCAGATTTTGGAAACCTCCTACATCTCTTTCATTGGTTATGGCTTCATCCAGAAACTTGTCGAGCTTTCGCATAAAGGGACTATCAGTCTCTCTCTCAAGGCTGCCTAAAAGCGTCGCAATAAGCGCCTCGATTAGTATGGCTGATTCCTCGGTAGAGATGCCTGCGGCCTTGGATACCGCATCAGATAT
>CAZHSK010000291.1:0-1533 GCA_964535235.1 uncultured Treponema sp.
ATCGTGTCTACACCCACGCCGCCGCGGAGTATGTATGTAAGAGAAGGCGCAGCGTCGATCATGGCGGCGTCTACCCGGGTTTTAGATCTGACGATGAGCACCTCGGCCTCCCTCAGCCGGCCTGAGTCAGAGAAGACCTCCCCAAAACGGGATAATCTGGCGGGCAGTTCGGGATAATATGCATCGGCGAGAAGTATCTTCATCTGGACCTCCTTGCGATAAGCTCATCCGGGAGAAGGGCCTACGCTTGCAAAAGGCTGATTGGACAGAACCGGAAATGTTTCACGATAATATGCAGGCCAGGTAGGGCTGTCAAGGCGGATGCTCAGCCAAGCTGCATATTTATACAATAAAAACACTTTCATTGTAAAAAATTGCAATTCTGCCAGCTTAAGGCCTTATCTTTCTTGCCTCGATGTAAAAACGTTTTTCAGGCGCCTCGCCCATGGAAAAACTTTTTCGGGGCATGACTCCATCCCTGACAATGGTAGAGAAAAAACTCCTCTTGTCCACAGGTGGACAGTAGAGCCCCAGATTGCCCGGCTTTTCGGCCAGCGCTTTGAGACTGCCCGAACCATGAATATAGTCAATGCGCGTTGCGGGATTCTTGGCGAGGTACTCATCCAGAAAATCCTGAAGGCTGCCTACGGCCATGCGGGATTCAGGATGCAAAAAGCGGAGTATACCCGCCCTGCGCCCCTTTACCCAGGCAATCCTATGGGCAGCCTGAGGGTCGGCCTCATCGCAGAGGCGAAAGGCTTCGCCGGCGTCGGGACAGTCCATTCTCTCCACTCCCCTGGAACGCAGTGCTGCAAAGAATTCCGCTTCGTCTACATTAAAGAGCATCCTGTGTATGGGATGGAAGGGCAGCCCTGGATCGTAAATATTGAGAAGCTCCACAAGGGCATACCGTGCGGGATGGGCTGCGAGCATCGAGGCGGAAACCTCAGCCTTCCCCGGGTGAAGAGTGAGACTTTTCTTGGTTTCCTCCCATATTGCCTTAGCCGTGGCCAAGGAGTGGTTGCCGTCGCCCACCGCAAAAAGTAGGGGTTTTCCCTTTCCATGGCGCTGCTGAAAGGCCTGCGGGTCGGCCAGGGCAGAGAGGGCATTGGCTATCCCGGCCATGCTGCTCTCATCGTGGATATGCCAGGCTGCCACATGGCCGCCGCCCTCCATGAGTTCAAAATCATAAAGCCTGGAAAAGTATTCACGCTTGGCATACAGGGGTTCGATGAGGCTTTTAGCCGGGTCGTCTACTAGCACCATAACATGGGGCAATTCCAGCGCCGCTTCCCTCCTGATGGCCATTCTGGGTGGAAGCCTGGAGAGAATAGTTCCTTCGGTAGGTCGTATGAGGCTTTCGGAATTCTTGCCGTAGTCGTAGTGCTCCAGGTCGAGGAGAGAGAGAAGGCCGATTCTAGGGCTGGACTCGAAGGGCGTCCTGCGCTCCAGAAGCACAAAACCCTCCCCTGGGCTTGCAAGATACCCGGCGCTCAGGTAACGCTCCATTGTCCTTTGAATGCGCCCAATCCT
>CAZHSK010000292.1:0-1500 GCA_964535235.1 uncultured Treponema sp.
ATGACGGGAATATTCTGCCAGCGCCGCTTTATGTACTGGAGCAGTTCCATGCCCGAGACCTTGGGCATCTTGAGATCGGTGATGACTAGGTCAACATACTGTTCATCCAAAATAGCCTGGGCTTCCTGTCCATCCTGGGCTACCAAGGTCGCATAGGACTCCAGCGAAAAGGCTTCTGCCAGACCATCGCGTATATTCTTCTCATCATCGACTATCAAAATGGTGAACTGCATTTATTCCTCCGCCTGTGAGCCAGCCAAGGCCGCCGTATCCTCCCAGCTGGGAAGGTATTTCTTCTCTTTCTGGGGAACGGGTAGATGAATCGTGAAGGTGGATCCCTCTCCCTCTTTGGACTCCAGGCTGATATCCCCCGAATGTTCCTTGATTATCTTGAAGGTGATCGTCAGCCCTAGGCCCGTGCCACTTTTCTTGGTGGTGAAGTAAGGCTCGAAAATCTTGGTAAGCAGCGCTTCGGGAATACCAGTGCCTGTATCCGAAATCGCGATACTCAGCTCGTCCTCGTTGTGCTCGGCCCTTATTCCTAAAACCCCGCCCCTGGGCATGGCCGCCATGGCATTCTTGATCAAATTTAAAAGGGCTTGTTTAATGTGCCGCTTGTCCAGAAGAAGCTTGGGGAGTTCGGGCGCCAGCTGGACTTTCAGCTCTATGCCCATACGCTCAGCCTCGGGCTCTACAAGGTCGGCTACTTGCTGAATTATAGGTCCCGGATTTTCGCTCAAGAGCTGGATATCCATGGGCCGTACCGCGAAAAGAAAATCCACGACAATCTGCTTGAGCCTCTCCATTTCCTGCTTTACCACGTCCAGGTGCTTGCCCATAGAGATCCTGTCGGGCTCAGGGCTTTTTAAAAGCTTTTCCAGGAGCTGAATACGAATGGAAATAGAACCCAGGGGATTGTTGATTTCATGGGCTACCCCCGCCGCAAGGGTAGTGAGAGCCGCCAGGCTTTCGGCTCTTCTGAGCTGGGTCTCTTTCTTGCGTTTTTCGGTAATGTCCTCAACATGGATGATGGTTCCCGCAATTTTTTCTTCCGAAAGGAGAGCCGTGAGGCTTATGGCGATTATGCGCGTGCTCGATGCGGCCTGGAGGGCGAATTCCTGGCCTAGAATGGTTTCCTCCGCGGTGAGGGCCTTGTAGAAAAAGTCCTTCAGTTCCTCATCGCCTATCCCCTGCCAGAGGGGAGTGTTGAAATCCCCGGACTGAATTCGCAGAATCCTTTCCGCCGATTTATTGATCAGCACGGGCACATGGTCCAAGTTGCATACGATAATGCCGTCGAACATGGACTGGAGAGCGGCTTCGAGCCTGTCGTTGGCCACCAGAAGTTCCTTGAAGAGAGAGAGGAGCTGATCCTTGGTGAGTTTGTCCGCCCTGGAGAGGGCCTTGCCCATGAAGGAGGATTTCATTCGAGATCTCCGAAGGATGACACGAGAACCCTGGCGAGGAGTTCGGGATTCCTGTTGAGAGAGCTGTATTGGA